>PEFW01000045.1 GCA_002890675.1 Candidatus Methylaffinis lahnbergensis | reverse complement strand
CGCCGCGGCAACTGGTTTGCGAACCTGATCATCGGCAGCTTGCAAATCCCTGTCTTTGGGGCCATCGGCGCCGCGCTCGCAAACCGCTGGATTCTTGGGAAGATAATGGGCGGCGGGTACGCCGACCCACGCAAATTGCCCGCCGACCTTCTTGATGAATTCGACAAGACTGGTCGCCGGCCCAACTATCATTACGTTGAGCGGAAGGTCCTGGCCGCATGGCGCTCCTGGTCGAAAGCGCGCGAGCGTTATTCCGGCGTGAAAGCGCCGACCACGCTCATCTATGGCGATAAGGACTGGTCGCGCGTCCCCGAGCGGGAGCGCACCAAGGCCACGCTAAGGAACGCTCGTTTGTTCACACTCCCTAACACAGGTCACTTCTCGTCCGTCGAGAACCCGCAAGAAGTCGGGAGCATTATCTTATCGTGATTCAGGCTATTGCGAGCGGCGGTCCCCACGGATGGACGCTTATGGCGAGGTTGAAGGGCTTTCGAATGGTCTCCGAAGACAACTCCCGGCAATCCTAGCGGCCCCGAATTGCTAATCTGCAGCGCTTTATATCGGCTTCAATTGCCTTTCGCTGCAACAGCGACATGCGCTTTGTTTTCAGTAGTTCTTCCGCATCGACGATTGCCTTCTCCCATAGCGGCCGCCGTAAGCGTTCTTTCGTCCCGATTTGAATCAAGCCCGACTCTGTGATCTGGAACAAGGTCCGGAGAATCATATCTGTCACATCTCCCATATTGGGCATTCTCAAGGGCTCGTCTTCCTCGGCTATCCGCTTCATCCCCCTGGTAGAGCAGACCAGCTTCGTGCGAAGCATTTGCCGGATATCACAGCTCTATTGCGCCATTTAACTCTAGCCACGCTATCTATGGAGGCGAGCGCGAAGCGAATCGCCGACATATCCATCTCGGCGTGTCCCTCCATTCGCCCGGCAATGCCCTTCTCGGCCTACTTTGCGCCCTCAACACAATGGGCGGCATATCGGTTCGAGCGTAAACGCCAGATGCCCTTTCCCAAGCCCCTTTTGCGGATCGCCCTCCGGCTTCCAACGGCCGCGGTCCCACACGATCATCGAGCGCCTTCGTGAACGTGCCGAAGCGGTATCGGGCGCGTCGATGACGAGTTCCCAGGGGAAATTCTCGCCCGGATCAAGATCGACGAGCAGGCGCAAGCGAGCGTGAATGCCGCTTCCGAACAGTTCGACAAGCTCAGCGACGGCGAAATCGAAAAACGCGCCGGGTCCCGCGGCTCCGCAGCGATCAATTTCGCCATCGACCGTCCGGATCGCGTCACGATTCGTCCGTGCGGTCGCGTTTAGCCATTCGGTCCTGCCATCAAAGACCGGGCACGACGCAATCCTTGAGGCATTCCACGTGCTGAACCAATTTGATATTCCAAAGGGCGCGGCCCGCGAACATGAGAAGGACGCGCACGGCAATGTCCTCGCCGATTATACGCTTTGGACCTCCGCCAGCGATCTCAAGACAAAGCGGTATTATTTCCGCACTTACGACAACAGCCAGATCCGCATGCAGGACCTCATGAAAATGGATCTCGATGCAAAGGATATCGTGAAAATGTCAATTAAGGGCGAGGAAGTTATCAAACCACTGAACCCATGAGTGGAGATCAAGATTCGACCAAAGACTGGCTGCTGGTGTCAATAACGGCGTGCGGCGGATCGATCAGAAGATCAACGCGCGAGCTTGCCGCGCGCCGTCCAGGCAATAGCCTGTCGAGGAGTATTGCTGTTTTCGGGTCCACTGACGAAAGCCTCGCGGTCCGCCTTGGGCTACGGTGAGAAAATCTCGTGGCGAAGCGCGTTAGATACCGTGTTTGAGGGCAAGAGAAAAAGAAACCCGGCAACGCGAACTCGAGCGGTTCTGATCGCTGACTTGATGATGTTGGAGTGGGAGGCGGCCCTCAAGCCCGCGCGCTAACGCGCGCCCCTGACGGGCTGCGGGGCTTGACCGCCGCCTCCCACTCCAACTTGGGCTCACCATGCGATCGACGCCAGGCTGTGGCGCGACACGCCTGGTCATTTACCCATCGCCATCGCCGGGTCGAATTCCTTGCCGGTCTTCAGCACACCGAAGCAAAGCACCAGCAGCTTGCGCATGGCGGCGATCACAATCTGCTTTCCTTTGAGGCGCCCCTGAGCCTTGAGCCGATCGACCAAAGCAACGACCGCTGGGTTGTAACGCATCGCCGACAAAGCCGGCATGTACAAGGCGGTGCGGAGCACGGCATTGCCAATTTTGGAGATCCGCACGGGCCGGTTGACCGAGATTCCAGACTGGTGTTGCTGCGGATTCAACCCCGCATAGGCGGCGACCGCGGCGCTGCAGCCGAGGATATCGGGACCCGGCAATTCGGCCAGCACGATGCCAGCCAGGGCTTCTCCCACGCCGTTGATGCTGACCAATAAGTCGCGTTTGGCGGACAGCTCCAGGTCGTTGCCGATTGTCTCCGCAATGGCTTGGTCGACCGCCTTAAGCTGGGAGGCAAAATGCTGGATTGTTGTCTCCGCCAGCGACAGTGCCAAGTCATCCGCCATGCCGCTACCGCGGCGATTCTTCCATTCCGTCAGGCCGGCGACCGTGCCAGCCCGGATTGTCTGAAGTTCGCACAAACGCCGCATTGATGGCGAAGGCGGGGTCCAGGGGCGGGGCTTGAACAGTTCAGCGTATTCACGGACATGCACGGCATCGACCTGATCGGTCTTGTTGCGCCCCAGCTTCGTCCGCGCGAAGTCGCGGATCTGCGCGGGATTGACGATGCTCACGACGTGTCCCGCCTCATGGAGTGCAAGCGCGATGCCCAGGCCGTGGCGTCCGGTTGCCTCCAGACAGGCGTGAACCTGTCCGATCTTGTGCTCGCCGAGCCAGGCAATCAGGTGATGCCAGCCATCGGGCGAATTGGCGAAGCTCTGGGAGCGCGCCTTTGTGCCAGCCCCGAGATTGGTGTCGAATGTGTTCTTGGAAACGTCGATGCCCAGTACAGCGTCAGTCATTTTAAGGCTTTCTCTTCAGATCCTCGCAGCGACGGCTCCGCATCGATCAACCTTGTACACAGGATCTGCGCCAGAACGCGTCCCAGGATACCGTCCGGCCTAAACAGCGGAGCTTGGAAAAGCGGGGCCGGATCTACCGCTCGGGCTTGGTCGCCAAAGGGACGCCGCAGGCTCACCGCTTTCCTCGCCATCCGGCAGAAATGATCATTTGCCGGACACTCGCAACGTACAAGGGACGGTCATTACTGACCGCCCCCCGCCCAGATCCGTGCGGGCGGGATTCCCGCACACGGCTCTCACCTTGGGTGTGTGACGGCGAAACGCTTGTCAGGATACGGATGAAGGATTCGCGGTTTGGGAATCCAGTCGGCGGCCAGCCTGTGCATCCGCTGCCACGAGAAGCGATCCTTCTGGCTACGCCGCCGCAGCGTGCGCAACCAAATACGCTCCACGTAATAGTAGAATGCTTTCAGCGCAGCTCCGTTGGTCGGCACTGCGTGGTAGGCGAAGAAGCCTCTGACGACCTGCTCGATCCAAGCCCCTTGCTCGGGGATTTGCTGATGCATCCGCCGTCGCAGCTCATCCTTGATCTCCCTGAGCGTTGCCCGCATGCGATCGCGCCGTGTTATCCTCTTCACGAGGAACTGCCCACGGCTGTTGCGTTCACAGATGAAGGTAAAGCCGAGGAAGTTGAAGGTTTCCGGCCTTCCGAGCCCACGCTGAGCGCGTCGTTCTGCCGCAAAGCGGCCGAACTCGATCAGGAGAGTCTTGTCCGGATTGAGCGACAGCGAGAACTCCTCGAACCGTTTGCGCATGTCGTCCCAGAACCGCCGGGCGTCAGCCTCGTGCTGAAAGCCCACGATGAAATCGTCGGCATAACGCACGATGATCATGTCGCCCGTGGCCTCGCGCCGTCGCCAGCGCTCGGCCCATAGGTCGAGCACGTAGTGCAGGTAGATATTAGCAAGCAGCGGCGAGATCGCCGCGCCCTGCCCGGTACCCCTTTCACTGACGCTCACGACTCAAAGATGAAGTTCACCTTCCGGCTCTTGAGCGCGACCACGAGCGCATCGAGTGCATCGTGCGCCCCGCGGCCGAGCCGGAACCCATAGCTGAACCCGAGGAAGTCTTCCTCGTAGATGGCATTCAGCACAGCAGCGGTCGCTCTCTGGACGATCTTGTCCTCAAGGGCTGCGACCGCGAGCGGGCGCTGCCGCCCGTCCGGTTTAGGAATGTATACCGCCGTGACGGCAGTGCCCGGTATGCTCCCCGATGAACCCGCTCATGCAGATCAGTGAGGTTTCGCTCAAGGTCTGCTTCGTAGGTCGGCCAGGTCAATCCATCAACCCCAGAGGCGGCGTCGCGTTTGACGGCGAAGAACGCCATCCGCAGGCTGTCGATGCTGATGTGGTGGAGGAGCGCAGTGAACTTCTCCTTCTTCCTTTGCGCGGCTTGCCGTACGCGTTCCAGCGCTTGTGACACGCGCTCCCCGTCCCTGTGTCCGGTGCGTGCTTTGCTGGCTCGCGTTCCCCTTAGCCCCTGCCCTTGGCTCCAACCGGCTCCGCTGCGGTCGGGACCGCTTTGTTCGTCGGCTTCCCAGCTGTCGGGTCGGAGGAGGCGCGCTCAGCTGCCTTCGCGCTTGCCTCCGTCCGCCGCTCAAACTGGACGTGCAGTTTTCCCGCATCCAGCTTTCATGAATGGGCTTTCGCAGTCTGAAGAGACGGTATCAGTGAGACGAGGCCAACCAGCTTGAACTCCTCTCCACGCAGCCGTTGCGTGGGATAGTGCTTCCAGCCTGTGTTCCGCCATCGCTTCGCGCGATGCGACCAGAGCCTTCGCACGATCCATCCGTCGAGCTGGTGAAAGAGTTTTCTGACGTGAGAGCGACAGAAGTAGTTTCCCCATCCTCGGATGATCGGATTGATCGTGTTGATCAACTCACCCATTCGTAGAGGCACGCGCCTTTTCGTCAGGGCCCTGATCTGGTCTTTGAATCGGTCCACCGCCTTCTGCGTGGGAATGGCGTAGAGATTCTGTCGGTTCAGCTTGGATTTAATCCGATCGCGGGACAGTTTGAACTGCCTTTTTCCACGTTTGATTTTAAATCCCAGAAACTCGAAGCCGTGCGCGACATGCACACTCCGGGTCTTTTCCCGGTTGAGCGTGACGCCGAGTTGTTCGAGTATCTTTTCCGCCCGAGCCAAAGCATGCTCTGCTTCCGCTCGGGTTCGACAGGTTACAACCCAGTCATCCGCCACCGTGTGAGTCGATACCCTTGGCGCCTCATTTCCTTGTCAAAAGGAGTCAGCAGGATATTGCTCAATATGGGCGAGATGACCCCGCCTTGCGGGGTTCCCCGTGGGGTTTCATACCGGCGGCCCTTTTCTTCGTAACCCGCCGCGAGCGTTTGCCGAATGAGCTTCAGCACCCGGCTATCGGCGACTTGCTTCCCGATCAGGGCCATGAGCTTTTCGTGATCCACGGACCCAAAATAGTCTTTTAGATCCGCGTCGCCGATCCACTCGTTTCCGGCCTCCACTTCGCGCCAGATCTTGCCCAGGGCATCAGCTGTTTTGCGGCCTTTGCGATACCCAAAGCTGCTCGGATCGAAGACCTTCTCAAAGATCGGCTCCAGGCGGTTGACCATCGCCTGCTGGCACACTCGGTCAATAACCGATGGTATGCCTAAAGGCCTGGTCCTGCCGGGCGCTCCTCTTTTCGGAATCTCCAATCGTCGCACGGGTTGCGGCTCATAGGTTCCGTCGCGAAGCGTTCGATGCAGCCGTTCCAAATTGTCTTCCAGATTGGCCTCAAAAACTTCGACACTTATCCCGTCCGTTCCGCAGGCCCCCTGATTGGCTCGAACGCGCTCCCACGCAAGCGTCAAGTTCTTGCGTGAGTAAACCTTGTCCACCAGTGAGTGGACCTTCTGCTGCAGACCTTCGAGGTTGAGATAGTCCGACAGTCTCCTCGGCGCGTGACGTTCGGGTCTTTCGCATAGGGAACTTTCCACCTTCACGCTCCTTTCTCATCTGTCCAGACTGTTCCAATCTCGACCCGTTCACGAACGTCCTTCCCCGGATCACTCACGATCCGCCGTTGCCGGTCACGCGAGTTATTCGTCTCGCGCTTCAGGTACTATTCCGTTCTCCGACTCCTGCATGAGCATCGCTCCCCATTTCGCTTTCGCTTATAGGGGTCGCTTACCCGGTTGTGGGCCGGACCCGTGCAGGTCTCCTGGGGTCACGCGCGAATCTTCCGTATCGTGCCGCCAGCAAACACCTTGGTGCGATGGGTGAATGAGAACGCCTTCGCCCCCATAGTGCGGGCTCGACCTTGCCCCATCTTTGGCCGACCTGTTCGTCTTCGGGGTCGCCCCCATCGACTGCAGCCCGATACTTCTCCTCATGCCCTTCGGATTCCGGATCGCTCCAGACACCCTGCCCTCCGGGATATTCTCAGCAACCGGCTCCAGGTCCGCCTTGGCCGTGTCCGGCTTTCGCCTTCGTGCCCGTTTAGGCTTCTCCATACCCGTCCCGCGCTCCCGGCCAGCGAGGCGTTACCCCCGCTTTCGGATACGGCGCTCCTCATCCGAGCGTCGAGGGGACTTCAACCCCCATGACTCACGCGCTGCCCAGCGCACACTATGGCAAAGTCTGACTTCTCGCGACCGTGCATCATCGGCTACGGCTCCTCGCCTTCCCGATGCGGACCGGCGGCGGTTGCCGAACGGTCGATCGCGAGATCTCCCGGTTCCCGCGCAAGGAGCGTCTGCGCATGCCAGGGTCTCTGGCGCGAGCCAAGGCCAGTCGGCCTCGGAGCTCATCTCGAAAAGAATCGCCGAACTCGGGGACTGGCGCGGGGAAACCCTCAGCAGAATGCGCAAGCTCATCAAGGAAGCAGACCCGGACGTCGTCGAGGAGTGGAAGTGGATGGCACTCCGAATTGGTCGCACGACGGCATCATCTGCACTGGCGAATCCTACAAGAATGTCGTGAAGCTTACCTTCGCCAAGGGCGCGTCTCTGAGGGATCCGGCCCGTCTCTTCAACTCGAGGCTCGACGGAAACGCACGCCGCGCGATCGACATCCACGAAGACTTCTCTGCGAAGTCCGTCAGAATCCTTCAAAGCCGGGTCGGGCATCGTTGCTCGAACCCAGAATGCCGACGCCCGCTGATGCCGCGTTTTGGAAAAAGGGGTGCAGCTCGCTTGGGTTTCGATGCGGTGGCCGATCTCGCCCCATTCACGACACCAATTCACGTCTCCGCCCAGGGGATGCTGACATGGAAACTAGTCCCGCCACCGACGGTGCTTTCTACCCAGATGCGCCCATTGTGGGCCTCGACGATACCCTTGCAGATCGCCAGCCCCAGTCCCGCGCTCGCCCGCGACGCATGATCGCCCCGCCAAAATCGGTCGAAGATGTGAGGCAGGTTCTCGGTCGCGATCCCTGGGCCGGAGTCCCGAATGATAATCTCAGCATGGCCCTCGCGCTCGCATGCGCGAAGCGACACGCGACCCCCCTCGGGCGTGAACTTGAAAGCGTTTCCGAGTAGATTGCCAATGACCTGGAGCAGGCGGTCGCAATCCGCGCTCACTGACCTCACGACCGCATCGATGTCGTAATCCAGGGCGATGTTTCGCTCCTGCGCAGACAGACCAAAGCGTTCCCGCGCCTCCACCAATATTGCGCGTAAATCGACCGGCGTCCGCCGGACCGCGAATTTTCCGGATTCCATGTTCGACACGTCCAACAGATCGCAAACCAGACGATCCATCTCGCGCGCCGAGCGTTGGATGAATTCGATGTAATTTCTGCCTTTCTTATCCGGAGGCGAAGGCGGGATTTTCGCCGCTGCGCTCATGATGATGTGCAGCGGATTCCGTAGATCATGGGCGACGATGGCCAGCAGCCCGTCGCGGGCCTTGGTCGCGTGTTCCGCCCTGCTGCGCGCCTCGTGCTCAAGCAACAGGAGCCGTTCCCGTTCGGCCTCCGCGTTTTTCTGATCCGTAACATCCGTGTTCGTGCCGAGCCAACCGACAATATCTCCATCGGTCCCTCGAATGGCGAGGGCACGCGACAAGAACCAGCGATAAGTCCCGTCCTTGCCACGCAATGGAAAGGTGTCTTCCCACGGTTCGCCCGTCGCACAGCTGTCGCGGATCAGTTGGATGACGCGGTCGACGTGATCGGGATGATGAACCTGCCGCCAGTCCCAGCCTGTCAGCTCCTCGAGGGGAATGCCGGTGTAGTCCAACCACCTCTGATTGAACCAATACCGCGCGCCGCTAGCATCCGCCATCCACGCAAACTGCGGAATGGCGTTTGCGAGGGTACGAAACCGGCTTTCCTCCGCTCTGAGTTCGTTCTCCGCCTGCTTCCGCGCCGCAGTGGCGCGCGCCAGCTCCATGGCGTGGCGCAAACCCGCCGCGAGGCGCTCAGGCGTCATCGAGGTTTTGGGCAGATAGTCCACTGCTCCGGCCTTCATCAACTGGACGGCAATATCTTCGTCGCCGCGCCCGGTGAAAATCACCACCGGAAGTTCAGGCGCGGCGGCTTTAAGACTCTCCAACAGCGAAAGCCCGGCCACATCGGGCAGATAATAGTCCAGAAAAACGCAGTCATAGTCGGAGTGGGCGATGAGTTTCAGCGCCTCAGCCCCGGTCCTAGCTTCTTCAATCGCGGCTGACAGGCCGGGCTGATGCAAGCAACGCCGAACAGCAAGCCGGTCAGCCTCGTCGTCATCAACAACGAGAATTCGAAGTCGGTAGGTGCCATTTTGTGGCGTCAATGGAATGCCCATCGCATAACCTCACGGGAACTCAACAAGCGACCAGTACTTATTCAGCGCCACCATTACCTCGCAAAAGTTTGCGAAAGTGACCGGCTTCACGAGGTATCCTGCGACGTTCAGATTGTAGGCATCGATCATGTCCTGTTCGTCCTTCGATGTGGTCAGCACGACCACGGTCGTCGAGTACAGGGCAGGATCGTTTCGCACTTCGCGAAGGAGCTCGATCCCGTTCATCCGGGGCATGTTGAGGTCGAGCAAAACGATCCGCCGCTCCTTCGGAATCTCGCCATTGCGCAATTTCTCCAGCGCCTCGATCCCATCGCGCGCGATGAATAGAGGGTTCCTGATGTTGTGTTGCGCGAACGCACGCTTCACGTTCATCACGTCTACCTCGTCGTCTTCGACGAGAAAAATAGTGAGGAGTGCGTTGCTCATTAGGAGAACCCCTTCCTCAATGTATTCGCCCAAACGAACCGGAACGTCGCACCCTCGCCTGGCGCAGACTCGAGTGACACTTTGCCACCGCGACTTTCGACGATCTTCTGGACGACTGAAAGGCCGATGCCGGTACCCTCCACCTTGTCGCGTGCCGCGAGCGTCTGGAAGATACCCCAGACCCGACCATGATATTCGGGGGCTATTCCCGGCCCGTTGTCGCTGATCGTGAACTCAAAACCATCTGCAACGTCGCGCCAGGCGATGTCGATTATCGCATCGGGGCGCACGGCTCGGGTAAACTTAATCGCATTGCCGATGAGGTTCATGAAGACCTGCTGCAGCGGCACGCGTTCCGCCTCGATGGTCGGGAACTGGTCGGGCATCTTTATCCTCACCTCCGCGGGCGGTGCGAGGAGTTCGATGACATCCCGGACAAGCGCGCCTGTCTCCACCGGCTCTGGCGGCGTGAGTCTGCGGCCCGCGCGTGAGTAGGTAAGAATACCGTCGATCAATGCTTCCATCCGGTGTACGCGGCCCTGGAGGAGGCGCATGTGCTCTTTGGAATCATCCTTGAGCTGCTCCCCAATATCGTCCTGGAGCCACTGGGCTAGGTTCGCGATCCCGCGCAGGGGCGCCTTCAGGTCGTGCGAAGCGACATAAGCGAACTGATCGAGCTCCCGATATGCTTCGGTGGCGGCCGCGGCGGCACGCTCGGCGTCGTTGCGAGCCGCCTTGGTGGCGGCCAACGCCACCTGCAGCTCGACCGCTTGCTGCCGGAGCCGTTCATTGAGGTGCGCCAGTTCCTCGCCGCGGCGGGCCGCTTCGACATGGGCGGCCTGCTCCGCCGCTAGACGGCGAGCCTGCTCCTCTGCCTCGCGCCGCACCGTCAGATCACGCGTGACTTTAGCAAAGCCCAGCAGTTGACCGTCGGGGCTGTGCATGGCAGTGATGATAACGTTGGCCCAGAATAGGGAGCCGTCCTTGCGCACCCTCCAGCCCTCGTCCTCGAAGCGGCCCTCGCGGCTTGCGACCTCCAGCTCGGATTGCGGAAAGCCCGACTCGATAGCCTCTTTTGGGTAAAAGGTAGTGAACGATTTGCCGAGGATTTCATTCGCGGGATAGCCTTTAATCCGCTCGGCTCCCTCGTTCCAGCTCACAACGCGGCCCTCGGGATCGAGCATGAAGAGGGCGTAATCCTTGACGCTCCGAACAAATAGCTCGAAACGCTCTTCGCTCCGGAGCAGTTCTTCCCGCCCACGCTCATCGATCGAACCGCGATTCATGCTGGCGGAGCCTCTCCGATGTCGCTTTCCCACCGAGCTGATCAGCAGGGCCCACCCTCTCGACGGCTAAAGGGCGCTGAAGCATGCGCATAGACAATGGTAGATTGGGCGCGCCTTCGGCGATGTCAACGGAGTTTGCTACGCTTTCCGTGAGCCTCGATTGGCGATTGGCGCTTAATTTTCATCGCAGAAAGGAGTGGACTTCAGCGGCGATTGGAGCGTCACTGTCGCCGTGCCGAGATATGGGCCGGTGGCTCGATCCGGGATCTTGCCCCGCTGGCGATGGTGCCACTGCGGGGCTTCGGTGGTGGCGGCGCCTGGTGCCGTTGCAACCGAAAAGGATCCTCAAATGTCGCACAGCAAAACCCCCAGAAAGACCAAGTGCTCGGGCGCTCCGCACCTGCCGCTAATAGCCCAAAGAAGCGCGGACCCGACCAGTGCGCCCCGGTGATCTTTTTGGCGATCTTGGTCAGCGATGGGGGGCGCGATGGGTGAATCGGACAAGACGCCGCGACGCTCCGCCAAAAAGGCACGCTGTGCGATTTACACCCGAAAATCATCGGAGGAAGGGCTGGAGCAGGCCTTCAACTCGCTCGACGCCCAGCGGGAAGCCTGCGCCGCCTTCATTCTCTCGCAAAAGCACGAAGGCTGGACGGTGTTGCCGACGCTCTATGATGATGGCGGGTTTTCCGGCGGCACAATGGAGCGGCCAGCCCCTGAAAAGGCTGATCGCCGATATCGAGGAAGGCCATCAAGCTTGTCGACGTCTTTGACCGCCGTGGCGTCTCGTTCGTGTCGATCACCCAGCAATTCAACACCACCACCAGCATGGGACGGCTGACCCTGAATGTCCTCTTGTCGTTCGCCCAGTTCGAGCGGGAAGTCACCGGCGAACGCATCCACGACAAGATCGCCGCGTCCAAGAAAAAGGGCATGTGGATGGGCGGCATGCCGCCCCTGGGGTATGATGTGAAAAACCGCAAGCTCGTTATCAACGACGCCGAGGCTTGCATCGTTGTCGAGATCTACCGGCGCTATCTCGCGCTCAAGTCGGTTCACGCGCTTCGGGAAGAGCTTGCTGACGGCGGGATCAAGAGCAAGCGCCGCATGCGGCCCGGCGGCGCCGAATATGGGGGTCAGAAGCTCTCCCGTGGGGCACTTTATCTGATTCTTCAGAACCGGCTTTACCGCGGCGGGATACCCCACAAAGGCAATTCCTATCCCGGAGAACACCCGGCGATTATCGACAAGCTGCTGTGCGACGATGTCCAGGCCGTGCTGGCCGCAAACCGGGTTGAGCGGACAACGGGAGCGCGCGCAAGCAACCCCAGCCTGCTGACCGGCATGGTTTTTGACGAAACCGGCGAGCGCTTGACGCCAACCCATGCGGTCAAGAAGGGAACGCGCTATCGGTACTATGTTTCGACCTCCCTCATCACCAGGCCTTCCAAATTGCCGGCCGGTATCCGCCGGCCGCTCGAACGGGTCCTTCCCGCTCCGGTGATCAACAGGCTTCGCAAATTTCTCGCCGACCCCGGAGCGATCCTCGATGCCGTCGACAATGAATCGCACAACGGTTCAGGATGCAGCCAACTGATTGAACGCAGCCGCCAGATCGCGGAGGATCTCGGAGCCCACGCACCTGACAAAGTCAAAGCGACGCTCATGGCACTGCTTTGCCGGGTGGAAATCAGATCCGATCGCGTCGACGTCACGTTCCCTCGAGGCCGCTTGACCCAGCTGCTCGCCGGGTCGCTTGATCTGAAGATGCAGCATCAAGCGCCTACGAGTGCACCGGATGATCTCCTGGGATTGACGCTGCCGGTGGGCCTGAAGCGCGCCGGCCGCGAAATGCGAATGCTGGTCGAGAATGCCGATGACCAGACACCAGCCGATCCCAGCTTGCTCAGAATCATTGCGCGCGCTCACCACATCCAGGCACGCCTGATCCAAAACCCCAAGCTGACCGTGCAGGATATCGCTCGCGAAGAGCAAGTGTCGGCAGCCTACATCTATTCCCTCCTGCGTCTTCCCTGGCTGGCGCCCGACATCACCACGGCCATCATCAATGGCCGAAAACCGCCGCAACTCACCGCCCAGACATTGATGCGTCTGACGCCGCGGCTGCCGGCCGGCTGGGCTGAACAGCGAAAGCTCCTCCTGTCGCTTCCGAAAGCTAGATTCGAGCGTACCGATGATGTAGCCCGCCAAGGATCGGGTGCGCAACAACGTCTCCGAAACGCTCGATCGAGCGTCTGCAGGGCGCATCCTTCCCAAGCGAAACATGCGTTCGCACCTCGTTATAATAGATGGCATATTTCGCAAGGATTCGGCGAAGGTGCTCCGCGTTGAACGCGATCAAATGATCGGTGCACTCGTGCCGGACCGACCGGATCAAGCGTTCAGCATATCCGTTCTGCCAGGGCGAGCGGAACGAGGTGGGCCGGTCCCGGATGCCCATTGCTCGTACCCGAGCCTTGAACGCGCCGCCAAATGCTCTGTCATTGTCACAGATGAGATATTTGGGCGCCGTCTCCCAAGGGAACGCTTCGGTGATTTGGCGCGCCAGCCACTCCGCCGTTGGGTTCTGGGTCACCGCATACCACAACAGCTGCCGCCGTCGATGGCCAAGAACAAGAAATGCGAATAGCTGCCGAAAGGCAATCGTTGGAACGACAAAGAGATCAATCGATGCAATCTCCTCCACGTGATTGCGAAGGAAAATCTTCCAGGTCTGCAATGGCCGGCCCTGCCTCGGCACCATGTAGATCGAAACCGTGGACTGCGCGACATCGATGGCCAGTTTGAGCAGCTCGCCGTGGATCTTGGGAGCGCCCCACAGCGGGTTCTCAATACTCATTCTTCGGATCAGATCGCGCACCTCTTTGCCGATCCGTGGCCGGCCACCGCGCGGGCGGGATTTCCATCGCCAGTACGCGGCGAAGCCCATTCGATGCCAACGCACTACAGTCTCGGGCCTGACGATGGTTACCGCGTCAAGAATGCGAGGACAGCGACGATAGAGCCATATGAACAGGGCGCGGTCGGCCCAACGCAAATGCAATCGGCGTGGTGCGCGCTGCTGCAGGACATTGAGCTGATGCCGCAATACCAGGATTTCGGTTTCCAGCCGCCGCCGCGACTTGAAGCAGTCGCACAGCATGCAGATGAAAAGGAAGGCAATTGCAATCATGCGACGATCATGCTCTGATTCGCTGCTGACCGCGAGTCAAATGGACGGGGTTTTCGGAATCGACAACCGAATGACCCCGGGCCATAAGGCCGTTTCCATCGCGAAAAATCGGCCCAAAGCCGAAGCTGTCATTAGCAGTTTAGCGAATTCGCGCCTAGAGCTTCTGAACGGCACCGCGAACCCAACAGTCCCCGACGGGGACCTAGCTCCGGCGAGAGCCGGCTCCTCTTGATCAACCAATGCCATGTCCGCCTTCTCCTTTTTGCTCAACCTTCTGTGGATCCTTTTCGGCGGCCTATGGATGGCAGCCGGCTGGGTGATCGCCGCGATCTTCATGGCGATCACTATCATCGGGCTGCCGTGGACGCGGGCCGCATTTAACATCGCCGCCTACACGCTGCTCCCCTTCGGTCAGAAGGTGGTGTCGCGCGCCCTCTATTTCGGCCGTGAGGATATCGGCACCGGACCGCTCGGAGTTGTCGGCAATCTCGTGTGGCTCGTGGGAAAGGTCGCTCCCGGCAGGTTAGCCCGCGCGGTTAGCTTAGACCCTTCCTTACACGATCCTCGATTCTTCACAAAAACATAGCCGTCGGGCGCAGGATACAGAGATCGGCGGTCAGCGCCGCGATTTCGCGCCAGACTTGTTGAATAATCGCCAGCTAAAGTCGGCGATATCTGCGATCCTCCTTGTCAATGGAGTAATTGCCCTCGATTAGGTGTTCCGTATCGGACAGGGTGTAGTCGATGACGGCGTAGTCGCCGCGGGAGAGACCTAGACGTCCGATCTCGTCCATAACGGGGTTGAGGAGGCTCTTTGTGGCGTGACCCTCAACAACGAGATTTACGGTGAGAATCTTTTCCGCCGTATAATGAATATCGACCTCAATCTTTGTTTGTTCTGCCGTGACACGAAACTTCTGACTGCTGGCGGTCTCTCGGATCAACTTCCAATCGTTTTCAGAGCCTTTGGTATGATTATGATAGTGAGGCATTTTCTCTCCTCTGGGTTTAGGCCGCAAGATAGAACGATAGCAGTAGTCGCTTCCGCCTTCACCGCAATCGCGGACGCATGAAATTCTTCGGATCGCGCATTGGGTGAGGCTGTCGAGGACGTAATCCAAGACTAGATGCGATTATCCGCGGCGGCGGAGGTGGGTTCTCGCGGGTCCAGGTCAACAACTGGATTAAGGCGTCAACCTGATCGTCGAAGGCGTGAAATGGGAAGCGCACCATCTCGTCGATAAAGACCGAGGCCCAAGGTGCTGGTTCGCAGAGCACCACGTCGCCCGCCTTGAGCCGGGCGAGATTGGCCTGGAATCGATCGGCCTTTGAGCGCCCTTTGGTGCCAACCTGGACAACACGATAACCTATGCGAGCGAAATGCTCGGCAAGGGCCGGGCCCAAGGCGGTATCCTCGGTGAGAATATACGTCGGCTTCCACACGTCGGCGAGGCGATCGCCAACCCTGCACAATCCCTCGAAGTCCTCCCGGCCCCGCCACACGTTGACAATAAAAAGGCGTTGCTGCACTTCGCGGGCGATCACGCAAGCGGAATAATCCGAGTGGCTCCCAGACTTGAGCGCCGGATCCCAACTCATGATGCAGCGCGAATAGTTTGGGGGCCAGCTGGGGGCTCGGGGGAAGTCGCTCTCGCTGACCCAATGCGAGGTCACTGCAGTTGGCTGCTGTTGCCATTGGGTGGCGAAGACGTGCGAAGGCACGTCTTCGCGTGTGGCAGCGATGTCGTTGGGGCCGAAGCGCGCGGGCGACAAGACGTCGCCGATCGAACGATGCCACAAGGTGTTGCCGATTTCATACTTCGTGTCCTCGGTGGCAATGAAGGGCAGGCACACGTGCTTCCACACATCGCTGTGCAAGAGATGTCCGGGAAGATCCTCGTCGTGGAGACGCTGAGCGACCACGACGATGCGGCCGGATTTGGGGTCGTCGAGCCGCGAGATCAGGGCCTGATTAAAGAACGCGATCACGTTCGTTCGAGCCACCTCGGAGGTAGCGTCATGAGCGTCGAGAGGATCATCCACGATGATGACGTCGGCGCCGTGGCCGGTGACGCCGGCGTTGATGGAGGTTGCCCGGACGCTCCCCCCGACCGTCGTGATGAACTCGGACGCCGTGTTGTGATCGGAGCTGAGTCGCGTGCGCGGAAATACTTCGGCGTACCAATCGCTCGCAATAATTTGCCGAATCAGCCGCGAGAAAAGGGTCGCCAGATCCATCTGGTGGCTGACGATGATGAAGCGCAGCCGCGGATCGCGACCGAGCATCCAGGCCGGCAGGAACACGCTGGTCAACAGCGATTTCAGGTGGCGCGGTGGCAGGCTGAGGATCAGTCGTTTGGTGTCGCCGGCGGCGAGCGCCGTCAGTTCGTGCGCCAAGAGCCGGATATAGTCCTCGACCGCGAGCGTGACACGCGGCTCTACCTCGGCGAATGCGCGCTCGACGAAGGCCAGGAAGTCCTCGTGCAGAATGGCGATAAGAAGGTCGCGATTTGGCATTTTGATCCACCACAAAGGGGTTGGAAAAAGCGTGAGAATTGAGGGAATAACGCCCCCTCAATCGCCAGCATCGTCGGGATCGCCGAAGTCCGCCCTGCCGCCTGATGCGGACTTGGATGGAATGGCGGCCTCAGCAAAGCGGCGGGCGACATACGCATCGATGATCGCCTTCTCGCTTGCGTCGACGCCACGCTCGGCGAGGTCAACCTCGACGTCGAGGAGCTTTGCCATCAGTCCGACAAGCAGCGAGGACGCGCGCGCGTCGCCTTTGAGGGCCCTCGCGACGAGCGTTTTGATGAAGGCCTCTTGTTTCGAAATACTGACCTCGCGGTCGCCTTCGCGGACGCGAATGCGCGCACCGAGCTCGGCAACGAGGTCGGTCTTCAGGTTGCGCGCCTTCGGCGGGCGCCCATTCGGACTCCCGGACTGGCCCTTTTTGAACCGGGAATGCTGGGGCGGTTTGCCCCAGCCGACTTCGTAGTCTCCGGAGGCCTTGCTCTTGTCAATCATGGGCGGCGCTCCCGAGTGTTGGTGGCGGTGCCGACCGAAGGCGCTGCGGTGCCGGCCGAACTGCCCGATGTTTCCAGATCTGCGGCCTCGGCAGCGCGCCGTGCGGCCCGCTCATCGAATGTCTCGCCGGTGTCCTCGAAGATCGCGTCGCGGCGGGTGGCCCTCTGCCAGCGCCGGACGGCAACATCGACATACAAGGGATCGATCTCGACGCCGAAGCAGCGCCGGCCGACCTCGTCGCAGGCGAGCAATGTCGAGCCGCTGCCCAAGAACGAATCCAGCACCGTATCGCCGCGCTTCGAGGCATCAAGGATGGCGTCGGCGAGCATGCGGACGGGCTTCGTCGTCGGGTGGAGCGAAAGCAGCTCATTGCGCTCGCGGCCAAAGCTCGCCATGCCGCGGGCGGTCCACAGATTGGATCGGGATCGACCGTGCCTGCCGAGCTCGACGTTATTCACGTGCGGCTCATTGCCGAACTTGAAGACGGCGCAGAGTTCGTGCTGGCTGCGGTAGAGCGATCCCATGCCGGCGGTCGTCTTGGCCCAGACGCATAGGTTGAGAAGGGAAAGGCCGGACTGCTTGCCGGCGGCGATCAGCGCGTCGATATGGCGCCAATCCATCCACGTGTAAACAAGCGCCCCGGGAATGAGCGTGGCCATCGCGGTTGTGAAGAAGGCGGCCAGGAACGCCAGGAACTCCGCATCCGACATTTCGCCAAATGCATGCGCGAATTCACGATGCCTGACGCTGCCCTTGCCGCCCACGAAACCGTCGATCGGGATGTTGTAGGGTGGGTCGGTCATCACCATCCGGACGGCGTTTTTGCCTCGAAGGCGCGCCAATAGAACAGGGTCCCGGGCATCCCCGCAGGCGATCCGGTGACGGCCGCAGGCGATGATGTCGCCCGCGTCCGCGACTGCAGGACCGGTTGGCAACTCCTCTTCGGCAGGATCGACAACGCCGATCGTCGGCGTCTCGATCTCGAGGATCGCATCGATCTCGGGCGCATCGAACCCCGTCAGGTCGAGCTCATAGTCGACCTCGAGCAGGTACTTCAGCTCATCGCGCAGGTTTTCCTTGTCCCAGCCGGCATCCTCGGCGACCCGGTTGAGGGCGATCCGCAGCGCCTTGACCGCGGCCGGGTCGTTCGTCCGGACGACGACGGTCGGGACGCTGTCGAAGCCGAGCTTTTTGCAGAGCTTCCACACAAGCACGCCGTTTATTATGACGCCATTCGGATCGACGATGATCGGCGCCACGATGCCGTACTTGCGGATGATTCGGGTGACCTTTCGCTCCTGGCCACGGTTATGGGTGCGCACCGAACGCTCAGGCGGGCGGAGGTCGTTGACCGAGCGTTCGGTGATTTCAATCGTAGAACCGGAAGAATTCATGGACAGAACCGATTTCGGTCGGTCCGGCCTCAAGACACCTCGCACGAAGCTTTTGCGCGAAAGCCAAGAGTCACGAAAATCCTGGCCTACCTGCTGGGCGGCGTCCCGAGCCCGAACACGGACGGGCTTCGCAACGCCATGCGGAAAATTATAAGGTGATGTGCAGATGCGGCGGCGGGTTAATATAAGTCATTGAAAAATATGTGATTGCCTAAGAGTTAGGCAAAGCTCCCCGTTCACGAAATTGTGATCCGCTCATATTTTACGCGAGTTTGCCACTCGGGATTCGCGGCGACAGCCACTTGAAAAACCCCATCTGTCCTCGATGGAGGCTGACGCCCACTCTTCCAACGGTAGTGGCCCGCCCGGGGAATTTCCCGCGCCCGGCGGACAATTCCCTGCAAGACGCAGCAAATTCCCTGCTCGTCTCGATAAATTCCCTGTTCTGTGCAATAAAATTCCCTGTTCTGGTTTCTAGGGAATTATCCTCTAACAAGCTGATTTTGCTGCGTTCCGACGGGCAAATTCTCGCCAAACGGCCAAATTTTCGTAAAATTCCCTGCAAATTCCCTGCTAGCAGGGAATTTACAACCAGAGACGGGTTCGACGCTGACTGGCTCGTCCGCCAAATCTGCGGTCCGACGGCGTCCCGTAGCATCCATCTAAAGCCAAGAATCATCTTACATTCAGCCTTATACGTCGTCCAATGGCGTCGCGAGACGCCCAAAACGAGTTGTTGGCATCCGACGAATTTGTTGGTATATATGTGGGCATTCCGATGGCCATTTTGCCGAGATACCATCATGCCCCTGACCGACACCGCAGTCCGCAATGCGAAACCCCGCGAGAGGCCTCAAAAGCTGAGCGATGGCGGCGGGCTGCACCTTCTCGTCAATCCCGATGGTGCCCGCTACTGGCGCATGGCCTACCGCTACCAAGGGCGGCAGAAGACTCTCGCGTTGGGCGTCTATCCGATCGTGTCGCTGGCGGACGCTCGAATGGCACGCGACGCTGCAAAGAAGTTGCTGGCATGCGATGTCGACCCGTCTCAGGCGCGCAAGGAGCAGAAGCGCGCTGCCCGCCTGTCGGCCGAGAACACCTTCGAAATCGTGGCGCGTGAATGGTGCGAAAATCAGAAGGATGGCTGGACCGCCCGCTACCACGATCAAGTTGTCACGCGACTTGAGGCTGACGTGTTTCCGGAGATTGGTGCGCGGCCTATCGCGGAGGTCGAGCCGCCCGAATTGCTCGCGGTCCTCCGCAAGGTCGAAAAACGCGGCGCGCTCGAAATCGCGAAGCGACTGCAGCAGACGGTCGGCCAAATCTTCCGCCAACTCGTCGGCAGCGCCGTGACTTATGCCGACCTATCGCTGTTCCAGATCGTCGAAGGCCTGCTCTATGCCTTTCCGCGATGGATGCAGCGGACTCTCACCGAGGTTCCGCGCGTGGCCGCTCTGCATCGAGCAATCGCGCAACGTCCGCGCATCCGCGCTTATCTCGACAGCAACCGCCGCATCGCATTCAGCGAGCAAGGGATATTCCGTCACTATCCTGAGCTCGATGGGTAAAGCCACCCCTCAGATCGATGGCATCGGCCGCAGGATTTGTTCCAGGCGATCGAGAAAGACGCTTTGTCCCTTGATGATCTTGTCCCGCGCGTCGTCGAGCGTAAACCATTCCGCGCGGTCCACCAGCGCCGCCGACGCGCCAGGAGACGGCGTCTTGGAGATCGGTTCGCGATAAGGACGGCCATTCGGCAGGACATCCGGGGTATTCCGGTTACATTCGCCGGCGCAGCAAGTCGTGCTCGTGGGGAGTTTTTCAGCCAATGATATCGCGCAGCGACGCACGGTTCCGGTGCATCCTCATTCTTGCCGGGGCGATCATGATGTCTGCGTCCGGCCCCGCGTCGGTGCAGTTTGCACCATCGCCGCAGAGCACGCAGGAGGCGGTGTTCCAGCAGACCTGTGCGGTCTGCCACAACAATTCGGCGACGCGCGCGCCCGCCCGCGAACTCGCTGCACGCGATGTCGCCCGATTTCATCGTCGAGGCGCTGACCAACGGCATCATGAAAGCGCAAGGCTCGAGCCGTTCGCCTGAGCAACGCGCTTCGTTGGCGGAATACCTCACAGCCAGAAGCTCGGCGCGCAGGCACCGATGGCAGGGCGATGCAGCGAGAAGCGGGTATTTTCGCTGAACGGCCCGTCGTTCAACGGCTGGTGCGCCAACGCCGAGAACTGGCGGTACCAGGCCGAGCCCGGCATCAGCGCGACGCGACGTCGCGCCTCCAAGGCTTGAGGGCCACCTTGAGAAGGTGGGACCTCATAAAGACCCGCACCGACTTCGAAGCTGAGCTCGTGATCCAAAGCTGGGACACGGCGCATTCGCCGGAGTCGCGGCGATCTCGGGTGAAGGCGCGAGATAAATGGTAGCCATCGGCGAGCGCCGCGGATCAGGCGGCAGCGGCGGGATGTAGCGTGATCTCGCGGGACGTTTTCCAGCTCCAAGGGAGCAACGCGGGAAGGTCGGTGATGGGGTGATCGGCGATCCTGTCGAGCACATCGGCAAGCCAAGCTTGGGGATCGACACCGTTCAGCATCGCCGTCTGAATCAGCGTGTACATATCCCGACCTGCTCCAATTGTAACTGACGGCTGTAACTGACGGCGGGCGACTTTTGCGTTCAATCAGCAAGGAGATTCAGCGCCGCCGCCATCTACCCCTTTTGGTCTCCGCCGTCGCCGTATCGCGGTCTTGATTTATGTAGCATGGAAATAAAACATTGACTTTTATCGTAATTTGTGCATTACGATAAGCGAAGAACTCACCGATCCTTATGAATTCGCCAATTTTAGCCGTCTGCGGTTAAAGTAGAGTCGCCATATCGTCTCTGTAGGAGATGATTTTGTTAGATGACGTTGCTAAGGTTTCGCATGACGTTGCTAGGCGTGATAGAACTAAACCGGGAGGAGATGAAGTGACTAAGGATTTTGATGTTATAGAACACGCAGGAAACGGACAACTCAACGGGGTGCCATGGACCTTGTCTTCCTTTTCTACGGTCCTTCACGCCATTTTCGCCGAAGGGGCTGACTATACGAAAAAGTCAGTGGAAAGCCGCCTGGCCGTCGTCGAAAAACTGCTAGGCGCCAAGTCGTTAGAGACCGTGATTCAGATCCAGTCGGAATATGCCAAGACGGCGTACGCCGCCTTCGTCGCGCAGGCGACTAAAATGGGCGACCTCCATTCCAACCTCGCCAAGGCAGCCTTCAAGCCGGCTGAACAGGCGATCGCCAACATGCAAGGCACGAAGTAATAGGCTTCATTCGATCTGCGCGTTGGGTCTGCGCGCAGAGCGCATCCCGATCAAATGGACTCATTTGATCGGGAAGGAGTCGCTCAACACAGAAAAGTTGGAGCAGGTCCTTTATCGAAAAGGCCGGCAACTTCTTTTAAGGATCGTTGCGCTGGCTCCGAAGCTCGTTGGGACCCATTCCGGGCAAAAATTCGGCGCATCCGAAGAAGGAGCAGTGCAATGCACACTGAAATTTCGCGCTACCATGCGACCGCGTCTAGAGAAGTCAATGCGCGCTTGGCTTTGCAACGGGCGAGCATCATGCACTTGGTGGACCTGAAACGCGGGGGTTACTCCCCGTGTCGCACAGAATTGCGGATCGGCCGTCTCACCGATCGGCCGATCTCCCGCCGATGCAAACCATTTGCTGAAAGAACTGCCGACACCAATTCAACCTGTACATGAACCGGCTCCTGATCCGCTTCCCGCACCGCAATCCCCTGCGGCAGCCAAGGCTCCGAGGGCGAAAGCGGTGGGCCGCATGGCGAAGCCGCTAAAGCCCACCGCGGCAAGAGATCTGGGCCGTCTTGGCCCAGGCTCGCCAGATTGCGAACAAGGCCAAGGCGATGCCTGTGAGCCCATTCAACACCGAGCCAGCACCGATCGGCGATCCCAAGGCCGTAACACCGCCGACCCGGCCGAGCCCGGCAACCAACGGGGCTTTCGGATTTGTGCAGAGCATCGCATGTCGGTCAAAGAGTCTGCCGATGCCGTGGACTCGTGCCGGCGTCCGCCTGATCCCCGAAGGGCGCCCTGCGAACCGGTCTCTGTCTGCAATCGAACCAGTCTCAGCCACGGCTGCTGCGCTCCGGCTCGAAGCCGAATCCGCATTCACCTGCCGACATCGTGCTTGGGCCACCGATCACCAGCCGCACACCCTTTCCAGCCCGGCGAAGGCTTGCGGTGATCGACAGGACGAAAGGTTCGACAGAATCTGTTGGCTTGGGAGGCGCTAGGCCTCGAAATCTTGGCGCGAAATCGAGCCCGAGGTCGAGCACGGCCGCGCTGTGGGTCAGCCGAGCGGGATCGGACCGGCGATCGCGGGCGCGGTCTCCGGCGTCACTCGCCCGGAAGTTTCGGTCACGGCGCAGGCTTCGGACAACATCATGGCCTCGCGACGAATTTCCAGCTCCAAATAATCGCGCAGCACGGCGTCGATTCGGCTATGTATTCGCCATATGCAATGAATATCGGTTCAAGAAAAATTGAATTTAGCTCATGAAAGTTCTTGTCACTTTTAAGTAGTCGAAGACATCAACTCACACCACATAAAAGCAGGCTATTATCTGGCATTATTGTTATGCCAGTGGTTATCGCAGCTGTGTGGAGAGTGATGACATGATCAAGCTTGCCCCAAAACTAAAGACCAAATCGAAAGACATGACCGTAGCCACGGTTACCAGGGCGGCGGAACTTGCCGCGAAGCAGTTCGGCGCACTCGAAACAGAAGTCCATAGGGTGGACCTGGAAGAGCGGGTCAGGCGTAGCATCAAAATCATCGTGACGCCGGAAGGCCACTCGGCTGAGATCAGGCTTGGTGAGCTTTCGGTAAATTTATCAGGAAAATAATATGCCCAAACTTCCTAAATGGCCGCCTTGGGTCAAACCTCTGACCGCTGTAAGCACCCCGGCGGCTAGCCGTCTCGAAGGAAGTGAACGGCGCCCTGCCCCGAAGGCGGAGTTTCTCGGCCCAGCAGATCCGAAGGAGACGCTTTCCGTCACCAACCGCTGGCCGCCCCCGCTTGCGCGCGCTTCGCGATCGCGCGCAACGGGGGCCGCCGCGGTCGCCTTGAAGGCGCGAGCCGCGCGCGCCGCGCGGGCCATCATCAAATCGCGGGCGCAGACATTCGCGCGCATCCCTGCGTTGCTCGACAACATCGAGCCAGAATTATCCATTCTCACGCCGAGGCAAATGGCAGCGCGCGCGGCGCAGCTCTTCCGCAACGAACTCGCTATGCCGCGCGGGTTCGGCGGCGAGGTTCCAGCGATGAACCTCAAAGCCGCGGCCTGGTATGGGCGCTATTTGCGAGCCAAAGAATCGCAACTGCGGCGCCGGAGGGCGCAATGAGCCCGGACGATCACATGCCACGCATATGCGCGCCCACGTCGACGCGCACGCCCTGGCTCGCTGGCCGTGCAGTGGCGAGTCCCGTCGCGACCGCTGGCCAGGCTGTCCTATCGAAGAAACCGAGCAGCTCGTTGGGAATGAAGCGTGTCCGCGAGGCATAGACGTGCCGATCCCCCTGCGCGCTCTGGCCATGGGTGAAGAAGCGCTGCGGGACAATGAGGTGGAGATTGTCCTTGGCGCGCGTCATTGCGACATAGAGTGTCCGTCGTCGATGTTCATCGATCCCGATGGCGTTCTGGCCCCCCGACCGCTGACGCGCTTTCTGCACCGCGAGCACGATGGGGCTTGCTCGGCCCATGAGCCGGCCGATCAGCCTTTATATCTCTTGGAGAGCCATCAATCCGCCCGTGTGTTGCCGATGCGAGCTGAAAGCGGGGCTTTCCGGGGTTCGCCGCCTCGACTTTGTTGACGGCCCGATTTTTTGCGACGCGACGCCGCACCCGCCGCGCCGCCCGTATTTTGCGTCCCTTGTCACCGATGCGCTTTGGCATTTCGACCCGAGGCATGAGTCCCGCGACGCGGACGGGTACATCCGTTACATGATCCGGCATGTGCCGGTGGGTCGTCGGCCTGATGGGCACCCAGGATTGACCGAATCGGGCTTGTAGATACGAACTGACAAAAAGCGCAGGAGCACGGTGCCGGGCTTGAGGCGTGGCAAACAAGAACTCGCCGCGGGGACTCTGACTCCGTCAATCTTGGTTCGAATCCAGGTCCCCCAGCCATATAACCAAGTGATATTACCGCATTTTGTCAGTTTTCGCTTGCGCCGAAATTCGTCCGACATGTCCGCCGGTTACTGACCCTTCATCACAATGGTCCGGTTCGAGAGACGCAAAATCGTCGCCTTGGCGCGCCTTGGGGCAACCTTCCGAGCTCATTGACGGGGTCAAGGGTAAGACGATCGGCGGATTGATCGACTTCCTTTGCGACAAAGTCAAAGAGGCAGCAGCAGCCTCGCTGCTTTTCTTGCCAGCTTCAGTGACGGATTATTGCTCCGGTAAACCGACGCATTTTTGCTCCGACGTTGACACCGCCGGTTGTCGAACGCTACCAGGGGAAAGTCTCGCGCATTTATTTCCGGGCCGACGCGGGGTTCGCCAATCGGCGCTCGAACCCGGCACGCGCAATGAACTGACGCCGAGAGTTCTCACGATTTCTGCCAACGCCGAAGCGCCATGGCGGGGGTTTTACGATCACGTCGAAGGCCAATGCGGGGCGAAATGACGGAAAATTCGGCAATTTTCAACGCTCGGCGTGGCGCCGGCTCGTTCCGTCCCCATCGACAGCCCGCGCCAACGGCGCAGGATTGCCTAAAACGCGGAAACGGGGCAAATTGGCGAACGACCCGGCAGCTATCTGGTGAATGTCGGCTTACATTGTCTCATAATGGCCAAGTGGGGCGCGCCGCGAATCCGCGCCTCGCGCCGCGGTTCGAGGGACCCCTTATGGCCGACGATCTCCCGCATGAATTTGGCCGCATTCTGGTCGGCAAAAGCGACATTTACCAATATTTGACTCTTGCGCTCAGCAACCGGCACGGACTCGTCGCGGGCGCCACCGGCACCGGCAAGACCGTAACCCTGCAAGTTCTCGCGGAAGGGTTTTCGCGCGCGGGAACCGCGGTTTTCGCCGCCGATATCAAAGGCGATCTCGCCGGGATCGCGATGCCCGGAGACTCGAAGCCTCACTTTGTGCAGCGGGCGAAGGATATCGGGATCGCCTATGCGGCGGACGATTTTCCTGTCGCATATTGGGATCTCTACGGGCAATCCGGGCATCCGGTTCGCGCCAGAATATCGGATATGGGGCCCTTGCTCCTGGCCCGCATGCTCGAACTCAACGATGTCCAGGAGGGCGTTCTCAATATCGCCTTCAAGCTCGCCGACGAACAAGAGTTGCTGCTCATCGATCTCAAGGATCTCAGGGCGCTTTTGCATCACCTTGGCGAAAACGCGGCGGAGGTGACCACGCGCTACGGGAACGTCGCGCCCGCGACGATCGGCGCGATCCAGCGCCGGCTGCTGGTCCTCGAAAATCAGGGCGCGGAAGGTTTCTTCGGCGAACCAGAGCTCGACATAAACGATTTTCTGCGCACCGGCCGCAATGGGCGCGGAGTCGTCAATATTCTTAGCGCCGGAAAATTGATGCGTTCGCCGCGCCTTTACACGATTTTCCTTTTGTGGATGCTGTC
Organism: Candidatus Methylaffinis lahnbergensis; assembly: GCA_002890675.1. Classification (GTDB taxonomy): domain Bacteria; phylum Pseudomonadota; class Alphaproteobacteria; order Rhizobiales; family Beijerinckiaceae; genus Methylocapsa; species Methylocapsa lahnbergensis. The sequence continues at coordinate 1,716 of PEFW01000045.1, read as the reverse complement.
CGAATTGTTCGAGAAATTGCCCGAGGTTGGCGACCTCGACAAGCCAAAGCTGGTTTTCTTTTTCGACGAAGCGCATCTTCTGTTCGACAATGCGCCGAAAAACCTTTTGAGCGCGATCGAGCAGGTTGTCCGCCTCATCCGCTCGAAGAGCGTCGGCGTTTATTTCGTCACCCAAAATCCGGCCGACGTGCCGGAGACCGTTCTGGGACAACTCGGCAATCGGGTTCAGCATGCCTTGCGCGCCTTCACGCCGCGCGACCAGAAGGCGGTCAAGGCGGCGGCGGAAACGTTCCGCCGGAACCCCTCCTTCGACACCGCCGCCGCGATCACCGAGCTGGCCGGGGGCGAAGCCCTCGTCTCGATGCTCGACGCCAAGGGCAACCCCGAAATCGTCGCGCGGAGCCTGATCGCGCCGCCCATGGCAAGAGCCGGGACGATCAGTGACGAGGAGCGCCAGCGGCTCATGCAAAAAAGCGGCCTTCTCGGAAAATACGAGACGGCGATCGACCGGCCATCCGCCTTCGAGACGTTACGCGATAGGACCCAGCCTGGAGGCCAGGACGGGGCGTCTCGACCTTCGGCCGGCGGCTTGCTTGGCTCTTTCACGGGCGCGCTTGGCGGGCTTTTCAACAAAACGTCCGCGGGCGGGGGTCAGCGCATGTCAACGGCCGAAATCGCGCTTCGCTCCGCGGTTCAATCGGCGGCGCGCACCGCCGGGACGAAGATCGGCCAGGCTATATTGCGCGGGATCCTGGGAGGCAAATCGAAGAAATAGGCTCGCGATCTGTTCCCGAAGCAAGCCTGTCCAGCGTTAGCGCCTGGCAGTTTTCCGGGTGAGGCCAGGAGGTGTAACTCCTGCGAATAGGGTTTTGCCATCCCTGCCGGCCTCCTTTTCCAGTCCGCCAGAAAACCTTCAAACCGTCGCCTGCAACTGGGCGAGAATCGCATCGCCCATTTGGGATGTCGAAAGAATCGTCGGCTAAAACACTACCGTTCACCGGTCCCCTGACTTTGGAAAAAGTGTGCTAGAAACCCAAGAAAGGAGATCACCCATGGCTTTCGATATCTTGCCTCACCGGGCCGCCACGACCATTCGGCTCGAGCCGGTCGAGTCTCGCTATGCCCCACTTGTTTTGTTTCGCATTGTTGACGATAGCTTGCGGGCTCGCGAGCTTTGTTTTTGCCTGTGCGACGCCGTTCACCGCCTTCGCCGTGGTCGTCGCGGCAGCGTTGCCGTTGCAGTCTGCGCTTCTCGCAGTGACCGCCGCGTGGGTCGTCAATCAGGCGATCGGCTTTGGCGTTCTTCACTACCCCGTCGACATGAACACAATTCTTTGGGGCCTTGTGATCGGCATGGCTGCACTTGCCGCTACGGTCACTTCCACTATCGTCCTACGAATGCTGCGGCGAAATGGCACGCCCGTCGCCCTCGGCTTCGCTCTGATCGGCGCTTATGCGGCCTACGAACTCGTGCTTTTGGCGGCGACATTCACGACGGGTCGAAATTCAGACCTGCGCGCCCTGCCAGATCCAGTACATCCGCGACCGGAAGAGTCAGGACAAAGACTTTCGGACGCTGGTTCGCCTTGCCTAGAAATGTAGGACGCGGCGCATTCGACTGTTGAGATCACTTCTGAGATGGTTGAGGCGGCTGCGTTGGTGTTGGAGCGTCATTTCGATAGTTCTCAAGGTATAGCAGCAATCGTCGCGGAAGAT
>PEFW01000044.1 GCA_002890675.1 Candidatus Methylaffinis lahnbergensis | reverse complement strand
TTTTCCGCCGGTTCCTTCACCGGCCCGGATCTCTGTCTCATCTTCGCTCCTTGAAAGGCTACGATGAGCCAGAAATCCTCCCTTCTTCAACCCGCCCAATCTGTCTCATAGGCGCTGACGCTGGACAATCATCGGCGCGGTGGCGGACCTCTCGCAGCATGGCTAGCGTACTGCCGAGATGGTCGCGGATTCCCGCACGCCGCAGACTTTGCTCACTGCAAACGAAAAGCTCGGCCGCCGTCTCCGACTCGGCGCTCGCGAACAAAGTAACCCGGTGCCCTTGCCTAACAAGCTCCTCCGAAAGCCAGGACACAACCCGCTCCGTTCCGCCATAGAACTTGGGTGGCACGGCTTCCGCCAGCGGCGCGACGAGGGCGATACGCATTGAAACTCCTTCGTTGATTAAAGATCAACGTTTTCCGGCCTCTCTTAAGTGTGGATGGATAATGTGTTTGGACGGTGCGAAAGTTCCGGAAGAACTGCCTTGCGACTTGCCCATGGTTTAAAGTGAGGATGATTAGCAAAAAAACGTTCCCTAGGAAGTCTTGCCGAGTTCGAGCGTGATCGGGTCGGTTACAAAGATGCAGCTCACCGGCCGTCCGTTCCCGCCGCCCGTTTGGCAAAGGCGATGTTGGAACTCATCGATAGCTATCGACATTATAGATGCAACTTTTCCGCACGCTAAGCGAAAGGACGCTGCAATGGATTGGAATCCCATCGAAGGAATCTCGAAGCAATTAGAAGGGAAAATTAAGGAGAGATGGGGTGATGTCACCGAGGGCGGTGTCGACAAAATCATCGGTCACCAAAAAGTGAGGTGCGTACGACGAAAACAAAGGGAGGCGTCCCTTGCTGAAATCTGGGATGTCGTATCGTTCTGGACGAAGTTGTTTGCTTTCAGTTGGTTGCTAATGGTCCAAGTTGCCGGGTTGATGATGGGCAGAATCTTTCCGGAGCTCTCAATATATCGCCGGTATCGGGCGCTAGGTGCTCGCCTCCCGTTTGAAGGCGAAACGGGAACAAATTTCTCGTGACTGGACCCGCGTCGATGCACCGGAGCACTTACAGCGTTCGAGAAGCTGAACCAAGGGTGCATTGGTTTGCAGACCAAATGAGACGAGGAGAAAGCAATGCGTAAACTCGGACCAATACTCAACGCTCTGGCGTTGTCGGTCGCGCTCCCGAGCGCCGGATATACACAGGGCGCGCTGCGCGGTGCAATCGGAGGCGCTGTAGCCGAAGCTGGAGGTCCCGCAGATACCGCGATGGAAGGCAGGGCAGGTGGAATCGTCGGTGGAAGAGTCGGATTGCTGGACGTCGATCAGTGGCCGCGTTTCCGTGAATACGTGAGCCACCAACATCGTGTGTCCAATCACTATGATCAGCCCGTCGCCGTTGGCAATGTTTTGCCAGGACCCGCCGAATATTACGATATTCCGCCCGAATTCGGCGTGCGTGGCTACTACCGTTACGCGATAGTGAACGATCGCACGGTCATAGTGGATCCTGCCCTACGCGTCGTGGTGGAAGTCGTCGACTGACTCGCGCGTCTCAGGGGGAACAGCGCTGTGGCGTAGCTCTTTTCTCGCGACTCGAAAAACTTCGCCAGGCGTAGCCGTCTATCTTCAAATTAGTGTGAGAGTTCGGAGCGATCTCGTATTGCGTGAATTGCGAAAACCAGCTGTGAGCTTCCAATAGGAGTGGCGGCTCCAACGATGGAGACTGATGATGGCTAGCAACCGCAACATGCCGAGTCGTGGCTTTGCTTCGATGGACGACGTCAAGCAGCGGGATATTGCCCGCAAAGGTAGAGAACGTGCGCTCGACGAGAAGCGCAGCTTTTCCAAGGACCACGTCCTCGCGACGGAAGCTGGCCGCAAGGGAAGCAGAGCGTTCTCGATGAGAAGCGAAGCTTCGCACGACATCTTAAAATCGCCTCGGATGCTGGCCGCAAGGTCAGTTGATCGTCGGGCGGCACATTCGCCAACGACCATGCGGTGGGGAAGCTTCGCATACTTCGCACTCTAAGCGGTAACCGCAACGGCCTGGAGAGCCACCCCGTTTGTACGCCTTTTGCTTACGCTTGAGGAGGTGCGCTTTAGGAAGGAGTGCATTCAGCATTGTGGATCCTCTCGCGTGCTCTGGTTCAAGTCCACTTCAAATCGACGATGTAAAAGTGCCAGGTTACGAGCGGAACCAAGATGCTCGAGCCGAATTACCGTCAATTGAAGGACGCTGGAAATAGGAGGACTCGAATGGACAATCATCAAGTGGTCGCAACATTGAACAAGCTGCTGGAGACGACAAAAGACGGTGAGAGCGGCTTCCATACTTGCGCCGAAGGCGTCACAAGGCCCGGTCTGAAGACCATGTTCGAGGCTGCCGCCCGGAGATGCGACGAGGGGGCTACCGAATTGGAGGCCGAGATACGGAGGCTCGGGGGCGAACCCGCGGCCTCCGGCACGGTCGGCGGTTCGCTTCATCGCGCTTGGACCAACATCAAATCTTCAATCACTGGAAAGGACGAACACGGGGTGCTGGCCGAATGCGAGCGTGGCGAAGACGTGGCAAAAAGCACCTATGAAGCAGCGCTCAAGGAGGACCTTCCTCCGGATGTAAAAGCGATTGTGCGCGGCCAGTACGAAGGGGCGAAAGCAAATCACGATCGCATCCGCGATCTGCGAAATCAGACGGGCCAAGCGAGCTAGTGCACAGGTCCCATGAAACTTATTCAGCGAGTGAGTTTCTCGAAGTCTCTGTACGTCATGAAGCAAACATTTCTGGGATGGAAACCATGATGGAACCTCAGTCCGGCATGCAAGCAGCAACCGAAGAGGCTCAGGTGTCTGGAGTTTCATGGGGCGCGATTATCGCTGGTGGCGTCGCCGCGTCAGCCTTGACTTTAGTGCTTCTAGTGTTTGGTGTGGGTATGGGATTCGCGACGGTTTCGCCTTGGTCCAACGCCGGGATTTCGTCGACTACCCGTAGCGTCGGTGCTGGCCTTTACCTGATCGTGGTCGCGATGCTATCGTCAACCATTGGCGGCTATCTCGCGGGACGCCTGCGAACCAAGTGGGTCGGCGTCCATACACATGAGGTCTATTTCCGGGATACTGCCCACGGATTCCTGGCATGGGGCTTGGCAACCGTCCTTAGCGCAGCTGCTTTGGCTTCGGCGACGGCTAACATCGTTGGCGCTGCATCGACCGGCTTCGTGCAGGCCACAGGTCCGGATACGGCCCAGTCGTCCTTACTAATCGACCCTTTCGTGGATAGACTGTTCCGCTCCGATCGCGCCGCGAACCAAGCCGGGGACGATCCAACTGCCCCACGCGCAGAAGTCGACCGTCTTTTGATAGCAAGTCTTCGTGCTGGGGGCGATGTCGCTCCCGCGGATCGTACCTATGTGGCGCAAGTCGTCGCGCAGAGCACAGGGCTTGCTCAGGCAGATGCAGAAAAGCGGGTTTCGGAGGTGGTTACCCAGGCCAAGGTTACGGCCGACAAGGCTCGCAAGGGCGCGGTGAAATTGTCCCTCTGGTTGACCGCCTCCATGCTGATCGGCGCCTTTGCCGCGAGCCTAGCCGCCACGGAAGGCGGGCGGCTACGAGACCGTGCATGAAATTAAGGTCTCGGCTGTCCACTGGAACCAGCGAAGTAGAAATCGTCAACAAGGAGGACATTTGCCATGGGTCGCGGAATTCTTCTCTGGCTGTTGGGAGTGCCGATTCCGATCATCATCTTGCTTGCGCTCTTCTCTCGCTAATTGGTCGGATCAAGGCGATGGCGCGCCACCACGGCCGCGGCACCGAACTCGCAAACCAATGTCGGTTACCCTTTTTACTCAAACCTGCCGACTCTCTCGCGGGTAGTAGTCTAAACTTTTTGGAGACTTTCATGTCGCTCGGAACCATCCTACTCATCGTCTTGATTATCATCTTACTCGGGGGCTTTAGCGGGCTTGGAGGCGGCCCCTTCTACGGGACCGGCTACTATGGCGGCGGCGGCCTCGGCCTCGTATTAATTATCGTGTTGATACTGGTTTTGCTCGGCAGAATTTGAGCTTCCTGCGCCGCAAGCTGGACAGCTATGCCTCGTCGATGCTTTCCCGACTCGGAGGGAGCCCGCACATGCCTCGCGTCATGATGATCCCAATCACGCGCACGAACTGCTCTGCGTGGCCGTCAATCGGCAGCTTGTCCACGAGGTACAGCATCAGAATGACAACCACTGTCCGTCGTCAGAGTTTTTGAGACATTTGGCATCGCCGACGAAGGGAGGCGCTATACCTATGCTTATGCGACAATGGGCGAATTCATCGCCTGGGTCACTGCATCGAGATATTCACGCAGGTCCGGCCACATCAGGGACGCTACTGCTTCGGCAAGACGCCGATGCAAACGTTCCTTGACGCAACGCCGATGACGAGCGGTTTGGCTTCGTACCGATGATGTAGCCCGCCAAGAATCGGATGCGCAACAATGTCTCCGAACCGCTCGATCGGGGCGCATCCTTCCCGAGCGAAACATGCGTTCGCATCTCGTTATAATAGTCCCTATGATTGCTAGGCCTGAGGCTGGCCCGTCATCCGATATGCAGCAACGTCCCACACCGCTTCTGCCCGCGCGAAGGGGATGACCGATGAACAATTCGCGGAATTGCTTGCCGTGATAGGCCTCGCGAACGACACCAACCGTGTTGCGATCGGATATGGAGTCCCTATTGACGACAGATTTCAGACGCGTTGATGTGGTCAGACGGGTTGAAATCCGCGTCGCCACAATAGACCGCACGCCGCGCGAATGAGATCGAGCAAGAATTTCAGGAGAAGCAAGGCAGCCATGGACACATCACTCGAACGCATCCGCGCGAAGATCGCTGAAATGGAGGCCAACATCGCCGATCTTCGCACCGCCGAGCGCGAGATCCGGGCGCTCGAAAAGCTTCCCTCGCGGAAGACAAGACCTGGACCGGGGCCAAAGCCAAAACGCAAGCCGGAGGCAAGCAACCAGGCGGAGGCGCGCCAGACCATCGGCTCGGCGATCGCTGACGTTCTTGGCCAGCAGGGCGCCCTTTCGGCCGCCGAGATCGCCGAGCATATCAGGACGACAGGCCGAGACATCAGCAATCGAACCGTATCCTTTTCGCTGCAATCGTTGAAAAAGCGCGGCCTCGCCAAGAGCGCGGATGGCAAGTGGACGCTGCGGAAGGCCCGCTCTCGGCGAGCTCGATGATGGAAATCCTAATGGCTTGCGGCCGCCGCTTGACCATCCGGCAAGGTAAAGAGCACAACGCGGCCTGGGCCGCAATCTGCGTTTCGAAGAAATCCTCTTTCTCGACCCGGCGCTAGGGATCACAGGCCGCCCTGTCGCGCGCCTGCCATACCTAGCGGCCATGTCATGCATTCAAAATAAGCGACGGCGTATTTCGCGAGGGAGTTGCGGTGATATATGCCTTTATCGAGCGATATCGAACGGTCTGGCCAATAGCGAGGCAATGCCAGGTGCTCAAAGTCAGCGCCAGCGGCTATCGCAGCGTTATCTCACCACAACACGAACACACATGGCCTTTAGGGCATAGGATGAGCGGACGTGGCGGGTCACTGACAAATGCGGTAGCGGTCGCTCGACCCGTGTTGCAGGATGTCGACGTGCAAGTGCTCGGCATGCGCCGCATCGGACCCTGGGCCGAGTACCGTTGTGAACCACCCGCATGCGGCGACGCGGATGGCATCGACCGTGCCACGCAGATGTTCATCCCCATTCGGTTTGATGGGCAGTATTTCGCCACTCGCGAGCTCGAAACTTCGCGACGTCCACCGCCAGACCGGACGCGTGCGCGCCGATCTTGCCCGGTCTCTGCGTGGTTGCGGTTGTGGCCGCTTCGCCCATACTGTGCGCCGTTCATCGCACCGCGAAATCGGACAGTGACCGATGGATCAAATCCAGACTTTTGGATTCTTGATCGCTTGCGGACGATGGTACTGACAGGCAACGCAGAACCGATACCTGCTGCGACCAGGTCTGCAATAGAATGTGTGCCACTTCTTGCACTTCATCGGCCACGCTTTTCGAGCCAAAAAGCCCGCGAGCGCGGTCCGGTTTGGCTCGGATCTCGCGAATGAAGCCCTTGTCCATCAGGCTTGTCGCGAGTTTTTGAGACGCCATCCCATTGATGCATTGTTTCTTTCCCTTCGGTGGTGAGGAGAAAGAGCAGCGGCCGCGCGGACGGTTCGTATCCCGGAGACAAAGTCATGAGCGATTTTCTCGGAAGTCCGCCCGCTCGTTCCCGGCCGGAGCCCGATCAAGCGCGCACGCTTGAAATGCTCGCCACTCTTTTTGTGGTCGCGCTCTTGGTGACGATACTTTATGTCGGGCGCGAAATATTCATTCCAATCGCAATTGCGATTCCGGTGAGTTTTGTCTTGTCGCCGCCAGTTCTCCTGCTGCGGCGCTTGGGTTTGGGTCGTGTCCCCTCCGTCTTGACCGTCGTCCTTGCGGCGCTGGTCATCGCATTTTCAGTCAGCGCCGTTTTGACCCGGCAGGTTTCTGAACTGGCAGTTGATCTGCCGCTATATCAGGCGACGATCAACGCCAAACTGGACGACTTGCGTGATGCCGCCGCCGACAACGCCCTCTTCGCAAAAGTTTCGGCCGCATTGAAAAAGCTCGGGGAAATCAATCCGCGTCGGCCGGCACCTTCGAGCGCGCCCGCTCCATCGGACCAACCAAAGAACCAACTGACCAAGGGTGAGGAAATCGAGCGCCCGATTCCGGTCGAAGTTCACCAGCCGGAGCCTGGGCCTTTCGCGGTTGTGGAGACCATCGCCGGAACAGCGCTGTCGTCTCTGGAGAGGGCCTTCATCGTCTTCATCTTCGTCATCTTCATTCTTTTGCAACGCGAGGATTTGCGCAACCGCTTCATCAGACTTGCCGGATCGCGCGATTTGCACCGCACGACCCTGGCGATAAATGACGCTGCCGGGCGGCTCAGCCGATTTTTTTTGGTTCAAACCCTTGTGAACGCTTCCTTCGGCGTCATCGTCGCCGTTGGCCTCTATTTCATCGGCGTTCCAAGCCCGATCCTTTGGGGCGTCGTTGCATTCTTGCTGTGCTTCGTCCCCTACTTCGGCCCGTTTATCGCCGCTGGTTTTCCCATGGCCCTGGCGGCGACGATCGACCCGGGCTGGGGCATGCCGCTCGAAACCTTAGCCTTGTTTCTTATTGTCGAACCCGTCATCGGGCAGGCAGTCGAGCCTTGGCTCTACGGCCACAATACGGGGATCTCTCCGGTAGCCGTCGTGATCTCGGCGACATTCTGGTGGTGGATGTGGGGCACTGTCGGTCTTGTATTGTCGACCCCGCTCACGGTCTGTCTTGTCGTGCTCGGGCGGCACGTGGAGCGGCTGGCTTTTCTCGATGTCATCTTCGGCGATACGCCGCCTCTTACTCCGGTCGAAAACTTCTATCAGCGCATGCTGGCCAGGGACGCCTCGGAAGTCTCCGACCAGGCCGAACAATTCTTGAAAACCAATTCGCTCGTCAATTATTACGACGAGGTGGTGCTTCAGGCTTTGCTGATGGCACAGGCGGATCTTCGCCGCGGCGTGCTGGACGAGCTCCGGCAAAAGCGCATCAAGGAAACGATCGACGAAGTCATCGAGAATCTGTCGGATCATGTCGATCAGCCGCCTGCAGCGACACCGGCGCCCGAGCCCTTTGCTTTGGAGAACTCAGGGGGCCGTTCTCTGCCAACTTTTGCACCAAGTCTTTCCCCAAGTCTTGCGGCAATCGTCGAGGCGCCGATGCCAGACCTGCCGCGCGCCAACCGGGAGAGTGAAATGCTGGTTCTCTGCATCGCCGGCCGCAGTTTTCTCGATGAAGCGGCCGCGGCGCTATTTGTGCAGATTCTTGAAAAGCACGGCATGGGGGCGAAGGTCGGGGCCGCCGGAGCACTGACCGCCGATCGGATCTCGCGCCTTTCGGCCGAGGGTGCGCGGCTCGTGTGCCTGTCCTACTTTGATGCCGATTTGAGCACGGCGGGAGCCCGCTTCGCGGTTCGGCGTTTGCGCCGGCGTCTAGGGGAGATCAAGATTCTTGCCGGCTTTTGGCAGAGCGGTCCTGGACAAGCGAGCGAGCATTGCGCCGCGACGAAAGCAGATTTCTATGCGACGAGGTTCAAGGAGGCGCTCGCTTTTTGTCTCCACGAGGCGGTCAAAGAGGAAAAAGGCGGGCCGCGTAACATCAACGCGAAGCCCGCAGTATAGTAGCTTGTATTTGATTTTGGTCCATTTGGAGGCGGCGTGCTCCAAAGCGTCGGGTGAGCTGCTCTCAGGCCGCGCAGCGATCGACATGTCTTCAGCGACGTAAGCGAAGTCCTGTTTGCCGATTTACTCCACCACGTCGAAGAGGCGAAGACCATCGACGATCTTGCCGCAACTATAAATATCAATGACTTAGGGCGCTCATCGCGGAGCCAAATCGGTTCGGCGAAGAAGGGCGTTCGCTGACGGCGAGCAAGGGCTGTGAGCGCCCCTGACTATTGCAAGTAAAACCCACGAACCCGACAACGCCCCATGATTTCATCCGGAATGATCCAAACATGGGAACATGCTTTCTCCTCGACCTGTGTGATCAGACGAGAGCGTTATTGCTTCGGATTTGTCTTTGCGGTGTGACTTGCGGTCGAAGAAAAGCGCCTGACTAATGATCGCCTTCAGACTGTCCAGGCGGAATGGCTTGGTAATGAGGAAGGCTGGCTCCGGCCGCGTGCCGGTCAGGAACCGCTCCGGATAGCCCGTAATGAAAATGACCGGCACCGAGAAATCTCCGAGGATCTGGTTGACCGCTTCGAGACCCGAGCTGCCGTCGGCGAGCTGAACATCGGCGAGGATAAGCCCAGGCCGTTCTCGCCGGGCGGCTTTGACGGCTTTGCGATGCGTGCGCGCTACGCAGACGGTGCGGTGTCCGAGCTCCGCCACCAAGATCTCCAAGCCGAGCGCTATGAAAGGCTCGTCTTCGATGATCAAGATATCGGTGCGAATCTGGTCCGCGATCTCCCTGCCCGCGGCATCGATCAGGGAGGACGCCTCTGCGATCGAACACTCCAATGTATCGGCCACCTCGGCTGTCGCGAACCCTTCGATCGCGCTAAGAAGAAAAGCGATGCGAGGCCGCAAGCTTATAGTTTCGAGACTGCGACAGGCGCCAAGTTCATCGCAGGAAAATCCTGCCTGGTCGAGATGACCATTGACCGGCATCGAATCCCAAACCTTCAGGAAAAAACGATAAAGCGCCGTCCGCACATCACCTGCTGCCGCGAAAATGTTCGGGTCCGCGACAATCGCTTCCAGCGTGGCGAGCACGTAAGCATCTCCACCGGCCTGACTCGCGGTTAATGCCCGTGCAAACCGGCGCAGGTAGGGAATTTGCGAGGCAATAGCCTGAGAAACGGACATCAAAAGTTCCTATTGACCATTTCGCTGCAAAGGCAGCATCGTCCATCAATTCCCAACCATTCAGGAAAGTTCCCGGTACACGCGAACTTTGAGCGTTACCCGCCCAATGCAGTTTTGGCATAGGATTGTTAGCAGATCGTGCAGTGACCCCTGTTAATAAAAAGGCGACGAAGCGGCCCGCTTAGCCAGAGTAAATCGCGAGCACCGCGAGCGCGGTCGGGACCGATAGCTCGCGGCCGAAAAAGAGGCCGCGACCATAACCGGCGCAATCAGGATGGTCGCGTTGATTCGGAAACGGAGTGGCCCGCCCTGCACGTTGCGCGATAACACTTCGCGCATGGGCTTTTCACCTACGAGAGGGGAGCGACGAGAGTCCGGCGAGGCGGGTCTCGTCGCCGATCCTATTTGCCGCGAAGCTTATCCCTCAATCCGCCCACGGCATTCTGAACCTTGCCAGCGGCCCTGTCGCTCTTACCTTCGGCTTCAAGCTTGGCGTCCCCCGCAACTTTGCCGGCAACTTCCTTGACCTTACCTTTCGCCTGCTCTGCCGAGCCCGCGATACGATCCTTGTCCATGTCGTCTTCCTTTCTTTCAATGAGAGGAAATCTACTGCTTGCCTTGACGGCACATGGCAATGCAAGAGTGGCGGAAAAGTTCCGCTCTACGATCGGGGGATTGGCTTCGCTCCGAGATTTGGCGCCAATGCACAGCCGAGAGAACCGGTAACGCCTCATCGATCAGTGGCGGGGAACCAACGGTTCACCATCGCGTTGCCAATGTTCGACCACCATACAATTTCACTCGAACGATGGAGTATCAAATATGGGCTTAGGGAAAGGCGCACTGCTTTGGCTGATTGGAATTCCGCTTCCTATCATTATTCTGCTAGTGTTGTTTTGGCGCTAGATCCGGCTCCAAGGCCAGATGCCGGACAGACGAAAAACGCAGCGCGACTAAAATCATGCCTGCTGGCGGAAGCGAGCCCTTCGCTTCCGCCAGCCTGCTACATCAAACGCTTTGGATTCTTGGATTGAAGTCGTGCCTGGTGCAATCTCTTGTCGCAGCGATGCCTTCTTGTCGATGGAGAACGTGAATGTTGAATCTTCTTATTGGCGCGCTCATCACTTTCGTGATTGTCATTCTGGTGCTGTACCTTGTGGACATGCTGCCGATCGACGGCCGCGCAAAGCAGATCGTGCGCGTGATTGTGATCATCATCGGCATCATCTCGCTGCTAAAGTATCTTGCAGTGTTTTGAGGCTTGGCTGCTTCGGGTCTTTGTTGAGATATTCGGACACCAAGACGCGGCAACCGAAAAACGAGAGAGAACCGGCAGAGCGCCACTTACATATCATTCGCGGAAAACTGTTCAAACAAGCGGAGCCAACTCTGTGTTCCCCTTGGCAAGATTGTGAACGCGAATTGAGGCAGCCATCTTCTGGCAACTGCCGATCCGCTTACAATCCGCGGTACATTGTGCGCAGACCTCGGCGGACAAGCGACAGGTGCGTTTGTGAAGCTCAGAGCCGATCAGCATGACGCGCGGATGTTCGACAGATCTCGGCGCAAACCATGATCAAGCTGAAGTGCTTGGGTTCGGTATGCTGACCGCCGAGCTCCAAACAATGTCCCATCGCCGTCGACATACAAGCGCTGGGCTGCATGCTCGCACGATATATTCAGCACGCTTCTTTTGTCAGTGACATACGCCACATTGCGCGGTGACCCGAATAACATTTTACCTCGCTGGAGGAACCAAGACCTAGTGATGGCGTTTGCGGGCAAGCACCAACACGGTGCCATAACAGCAAAGGAGTCGCTTATGTTAAAGACGCTCGGTTTATCCGCCTCGGCCCTCGCTCTTGCTGGCGGCCTCGCTCTGGCGGAGACGCCAATGACCAACCCGCCCTACACGGGACGGTCCGCCGTGACCAGTCCTTCGCCTTCGACGGGGCGGTTGCTCGCCTCCGACATTTACAAGGCGAATGTTTATGATCCTTCTGAAAACAAGATTGGCGATGTCACCGATCTTATCATCGATAGCAACGCCAAGGTTACGGCCGCGATCGTCAGCGTCGGCGGGTTCATTGGCGTTGGCCAGAAGGACGTCATGATTCCCTTCGATGACCTGAAGATCGCGGACCGCAACGGCAAGCAATGGCTCACCCTCAATCGCACCAAAGACGAACTAAAAATGCTCCCGACCTTTGACAAAAAGGCCGAAGCAAACAAGATGTGAGAAAAGGGCATTTTCATTGCAAGTCCGTCGGCGCGACCCTCGCGCCGACGGGCAAATCCGACGTCTATTCCCGTCGCCGCTGATTACCCGCGATCGGCAGGCACGGATGAGGTGTCGCTCGCGCATGAATTCGTGGCCGAAATGCTCGGTGTCCGGCGGACTCAAGTGACCGCCCACGCCCGCAAATCTTCAGGACAAGTGCATAATCTCGTTGCAACGCGGCAAGGTCAGCACTCTCGATGGCGCTGTCACGTTGCAAAATTCGGCACGTGAAAAATCTGCTGACGCGTCGGGCTCGCGCCGCAATGACAACTTGACACCACGTTTGCGGCGCCGACACGCGAAAATCGCGGTGGGTTCTTGCCGAAGTGAGATGACGTTGGACGTTGAAGATACCATGGGGCGCGGCGAGGACAAGGCACCGCACCATCGTCGCTTGTCCGCCGCATACAAGGTTGCGGCGCGTCGACACGCGCCCTATAGCGAGCTCCCCTCTGATCGTTTCGACCGCCGCTGACCGAGAAATTCCCTCACGAAGGAGCAACGAATAGAGAAAAGAAGGGCTTGACGGAACCAATCCCATACAAGGTGTTGTAGACTTTTGGTCATCGTGGAGAACAAGCGCCAGAGGTCGAGCTCAGCAAGGGCCGAACGTGACATTGCCGATTCGCGTGGTTACCGACCTCATCGTGGATAATAACGGGGACGTCACTACAGCAGTCGTTAGCGTCGGCGGTTTGCTCGGCGTCGGCAAGAAGGACGTGGCACTTCCTTTCAAAGACCTAAAAGTTGCATCGCGCGTCGGCAAGGATTGGCTGGTTCTTAATCGAACCACAGAGGACCTCAAGATGGCCCCGGCATATGATAAGAAAAACAACAGCCCAATGTGAGGGTAAAAGCCCGGAGTTCGACGTCGGAACCAACACCGCTCAATGACGTCCAGGAGTGCAGGGTGCGGCGGCCCAATGTTGCCGCACCATTGCAACTAAAGGAGTTCGCAATGGATTGGAATCGCATCGAAGGAAACTGGAAGCAGTTGAAAGGTAAGATCAAGGAGCAGTGGGGTCATCTTACGGATGACGAACTCGATAAGATCGCTGGACGCCGCGAACAGCTTGAAGGCAAGATTCAGGAACGCTACGGCCTCACCAAAGACGCAGCACACAAGGATGTCGACGACTGGATCATGAGGCAATAGTGATCGGGACTTGACGCACCCGAGCGAATGTATGCTTCGAGTGCACGACGACGAACGCCGCATCAGGCTAGCCTCTCTTGCCCGATGCGGCCTTCGACGGGCCGGCTCGGATTCAACATGGAATCGGGTAGACGGGAGGGTGGCGATGCCTTGCGGCGACGAATCGAAATACACCGGACAACAGGAATGCAAAGCAGATCACATCGCCAAAAGTTATGAATCACGTGGCGTCCCGGAGAAAGAAGTCGAACGCAGAGCAATGTCGGAGAATTATCTCTTGTGTCGGTTGCGGGTCGGTCTCACCGAAACGCCACGGCTGCGCTCCATGAATACTTTGCATATCCTTATTGTCGAGGACGAACCGTAGCCGCCATAGTTCTGGAAGCGATCGTCAACGAGATTGTCACGACTGCCGGATGTGGCAAACGGCAAGACGTTTGAGATCGCACAGATTCTCGAACGTAAGTGTGCGCCTTTTGCTTTTATTTCGGGACCGAAGTCAGACCGCCGGCCGGCCGGGCCCGCCAGCTCATCCAGCGACGCGCGGGGTAAGGGCCGCAATAAAAAGGCTAGCTGACTCTACCGGGTATGAGCCTTTTCGGTTGTCTCGATTCAAAAAGCCGCCACGCTGCTTTTATAAGTAGCCAAGTGCGTTAGGGCATATGGACATTCATTTGAGCGCGAACAAGGAACCGGCGAGATGGATCTTGGCGGCGAAGCTTTCGTCGGTTTTTTCGTAGCGTGCGGCGATGCGGCGGAACTGCTTAAGATTACAGAAGAAGTTTCGGAATTTCAACGCCCGAATTCCGCGGGGAGATCGCGCCAGGGCGCACCGGTGCCGCGCTACAAGGCCAGCCAGCCATACATTGTCTGGCGGGTGATCCGCAAAGCTCGCGCGACGGCGGCCGGGCTCTCACCGGCCTGCACACTGCGCACGGCACGCATGCGCAGAGCCTCCAACGTCTTGTGATCCAGTTTGCGAGCATCGTCTTTTCTCATGTACTTGCATTAACCTCTTCCACACGATGCGACAACTACGGGCGCACAAATTGAGGTCTCGGTGGTCAGGCTTCATATGATCCGTTTGCTAACCTGTCACTGCCTTTCACTGCCTCTTGGGGTCTTGTTGAAATTGCTTTATGAAGTGATTCAAAGGATTGCGCCGGGTTGCATTGGTCGTGCTGAAGCGGTTTAATCCAACTTCACCATTACCTCTGGGTGCAAAATGGCCCTCGTCAAGACTTCGAAATTTGCTGCCGTCGAGGCTAAGACCCCGTCCGGGCCGGCCCCCCCCAAGGCCGCTACACGAACAAGGTCACCCGCTCGGAAAGCCAGTTCCGGCGCCCGTCAGGAAACCTTGGTCGAACGAGTCGCCGCGGCGACCGAGGAACTGGCTAGCGGCCTGGCGGAAGCGTCTGGCGCCGCGCAGGAACTTCGCAGCTCCATGGAACAGATTGCCAGCGGCGCGGAGGAAGCCGCCGGCGCGTCGCAGGAACAACTCGCGGCCATCAAGCGAATATTCGACAACCTGCGAACGGCTCGCGGCGAAGCTGATTCCTCGCGCCGCCTGACAAGCAATGTTCAGACCCAGCTCTTGGAAACAGCCGGACAGATCACAACCACCATTCGCGCCATTGAGCGCAATGCACAGCGGCAGGGCGCTTTGGCTGAGATCATTGCCGAGCTTGAGCGGCGCGCGAAGGACATCGGCGACGTCACGCAGACGGTCAGCCGCGTCTCCGATCAGACCAATCTTCTGGCGTTAAATGCCGCGATCGAAGCCGCGCGCGCGGGCGATCATGGCCGCGGCTTCGCGGTCGTCGCCGACGAGGTTCGCGGGCTTGCCGAGATCTCCGACAAGAGCGCGCAGGAAGTGAGACGCTTCGCGGACGATATTCAGACCGACGTTCGCGGCGTTGTCGTCGCTTTGAAAAAGGCTGCAGAAACCTCGGTGACTGAAGCGAAAGCGGCGCTCGCTGTGGTCGCCACCCTTGAAGCACTTCGCGAAGATATGCTGGCCATCGCTAAGAGAAGCGAAGATATGCTCGACGCCGCGATCGAAGCCGAGCGCGCCGCAGCCGAAGCCCAGAAAGGTGCCGAGCGGGTCGCGAGCGCAGCCGAAGAGCAATCGGCGGGCGCTAGCGAGGCACAATCAGCGGCCCAGCAGCAGGCCAAGGCGCTTGAGCAGGGGCAGGTTGCGGCGCAGTCGTTGGCCGCTTTGGCCGAAACGCTTCGCGGCGGCGCGGCTGATGCATCCGCGAAGGAACAGATTAGCGCGGCTGCGGAAGAACTTTCGGCCACGATCCAAGAATTTAGCAGCGCCGCGAGCGAAATCATGGCTTCCGTGGGGCAGATCAACCGCGGCTCGCAGCTGCAGGCATCCGCGACGCAGGCAACCTCTGCCGCGCTTGTTCAGATCGAAAAGAGCGCCAAGCTGGCGCAGACGCACACCAGCCATGCCAGCGAGCGCGTGGCCGGTTTGGAGGAGGCGCTCAAGGAGAGCCGCAAATCCGTCGAGCAGTTGATGACCGGTGTGGGCGCCACGCTGGAAGATACGCAATCCAGTGCGGCGACGGTCGCGCGGCTTGCAATGATCGGGCGGAAAATCGAAAAAATTGTCGATGCCATCATGTTAATCACCGTGCAGACCAGCATGCTCGCCGTGAGCGGATCGGTCGAGTCTGCGCGCGCTGGCGATACCGGGCGCGGTTTCGCTGTTGTGTCCAACGATATAAGAAGCCTGGCGCGGGAAGCCTCCGAGAATGTCGAGCGCGCGAAGGATTCGGTGCGCAGCGTCCTCGAGCAGGTCGCGATCCTCAATCGCGATCTCGAGCAGATCATCGCGACCTCTGCAACCGAGGTGCAGAACAACCGCGCTGTGTTCGCATCCTTGGACAAGGTGGACATCGAACTCGCTTCGCTCATCGCCGCCAATCGCGCCATCCTTGAAAGCGCCAATGCGATCCTGATAAGCGCGGGGGAAACCGCGGCGGGCGCGCGCCAAATCGCCGACGCGGCCGAACAGGCCACCAGAGCCTCGCAGCAGGCAGCGACTGCTTCGACAGAACAGGCGCAGGGCGCCGAAGATCTTGCCGCCGCAATCGAAGAAATTGCTTCCCTTGCGGATGTGCTGAAGTAGCAGAATGAAGAAGATTGACATTTCCCAGAGCGTCGCCGCCGGATCGAGACGGTTTCTGACGTTCCGCGTCGGGAAGCGCATCTATGCGCTGCCGGCGGAATGGGTTATAGAGGTGATCCGAATCCCACTAGTGGCGCGCGTGCCGCAAGCGCCCAAGGCGCTTTTGGGCGTCGCGAATTTGCGCGGCGCCGTTCTGCCGCTCGTGAGTCTCCGCCTTTTGCTCGGCATGGACGAGAGCGCCGCGTCCCGCGCGATCGTATGCGATGATGGCGCGCCAGTGGCGATCGCGGTTGATGCAGTCGATGCGCTCATCACGGTCGAGTCCAGTCGCGTCGAAACGAAACTGGCGGAACTGAGCCTCGAGCTGGGCGAGCGATTAAAGGGTGTGTTCTCGCTCGGCGAGGGTCGTGGTGCGGCAAAAATCCTCGACGTTCAGAGTCTTCTTTCCTTGGCGTTCGCGCAGCGTGGCCGGCCGTTGCGCCAGTCAGTGGCAGGAAATGCCATCACGGCGCGGCGGAATTTGGAACCAGCAGTCGAGCGTGACACGTTCATCACCTTCGACGTCGCGGGGCAAGAGTTTGCTCTCGATCTGGGCGCGGTTCAGGAGATCATTTCCTTGCCCGACAGGACTGCGGCCTTGCCGGGCTGCGAAGCGCTGGTAAGAGGCATGATGTCCTTTCGCGGGCAATTGCTGCCGTTGCTTTCTCTGCGCGGACTGCTCGGATTCGCGCCCGCGTCCGTTTCGGACGCGCAGGAGAAAATCGTCGTTACATCCATCGGAGGCGCGCTGGCCGGTCTGGTTGTCGATCGCCCGCGCGCCGTCGTCTCCGCTGATCCAGGGCGGATCGATCCGGTACCGCCCGTTCTTGCGGCGCGTACTGAGGGCGAGGCGCGGATCAGGGCCATCTATCGGGGCGAGGAAGGTCGCAGGCTCATTTCAATCTTGGCGCCGGAGCAGCTCTTTCGGGAGGATGTCATGAAGCGATTGGGCTCGGGGCAAAGAGCGGCGCTGCCACGGACGCAGAACGGCAAAGACAGCAAGGAGCGCAAATTCCTGGTCTTTCGCCTCGGCGATGACGAATTCGGACTGCCCATCGAAGCCGTGGACGAGGTGGCGCGCGTACCGGACAAGATCACCCGGGTTCCGAAGACGCCCAAATTCTTGGAAGGCGTCTTCAACCTGCGTGGCGAAGTTTTGCCGGTGGTGGATCAGCGCCGCCGATTCGACATGCCCAAGCTGGAGCAAGGCGACGGCCGCCGCCTGATTGTGGTGCGGACGGAACGCCATCGCGCGGGGCTCATCTGCGACAGCGTTTCGGAGGTGCTGCGAACGTCGGCTGATTCGATAGAAGCCGCGCCCGAGCTGACAGGCGACATCACACGGCTGGTTCATGGCGTGGTCAATCTCGAACAAAAAGGGCGCATCGTTCTCCTGCTCAATCCGGCAGAGCTTCTTACACGTGCCGAGCGGGGGCTACTCGACGCTTTCGAAAGCAAAGCGCGGGCGCATTCGTGATCAAGGTCCTTGTGATCGACGACTCCGCGCTTGTGCGGAAGCTGCTAGGCCACGTTCTCTCAAGCGAATCCGATTTTGAGGTATCTTTCGCCCGCAATGGGCTCGAAGGGCTCGATCTTCTAGATAAGGTCAAGCCAGATGTTGTCACGCTCGACGTTTACATGCCTCAGATGGATGGCCTTGCCTGTCTTAACCGCATCATGATCGAGCGTCCCTGTCCGGTGGTGATGGTCTCGTCGTTGACCCGCGACGGCGCGGAAACGACGCTTGAGGCGCTGCGTCTAGGTGCCGTGGATTTCGTGGCGAAGCCCGAAGGCGCCGTTTCATTGCAGATGGAAGTTTTTGCGCCGGAATTCCTCGGCAAGGTGCGCTCGGCGGCGGGTGCCAGGCTGAAAACAAGCGTTCGCCTGCGCGACCGAGTCCAGCATCTCATTGGCGGGGTGGCATCGCTGCGGTGCATGGCGCACGGCAACGAAAAAACAAATGCCCGCGCGACGGGCGAGGGAATCGTCCTGATCGGCACCTCGACTGGCGGGCCCCCGGCGCTGGAAGCTGTGCTGACGCCCCTGCCTTCAACATTTTCGTGGCCAGTTGTCATCACCCAGCACATGCCGGCGAGTTTCACCGGCCCTCTTGCTCGCCGCCTTAATGGTCTTTGCGCCATCGGTGTGACAGAGGTTATGCGCCCGACCCTACTGAAGCCAGGCTGTGCCTATATTGGACGTGGCGACGCGGATGTGGTCGTGTCGCGCCGGGCGGGCGGGCTCATCGCGAAGCCCGCGCCCGCCGAGACCGGTTATCCTTGGCACCCGAGCACCAACCGACTTGTGAGAAGCGCCATGGAGCATGTCTTTCCGGGCCAATTGATCGGCGTTCTCTTGACTGGAATGGGCAATGATGGCGCCGAGGCCATGACGCGGCTCCACGAACTGGGTGGCAGGACGATTGCGGAAGCGGAAGAGACAGCCATTGTCTGGGGCATGCCTGGTGAACTGGCAAAAGCCAATGGCGCCGATTGGATCCTTCCATTGCAACAAATAGCGGAGCAACTGAAACAACTGGCGCCACTTGCATGCCTCTGATCAAAAACACGTTTCACAGGCCCGCTTCCAGCAGCCCGGACCCGGCAGCTGCTCTCACCAGTGTGTCGCCGGACGAGCGCTGGGCCGCGGCGCGCGCTGCCGGGGATGACCCCGTAAACCTTGCGGCCTTGGCTCAGGTTCTCGCTCGTGAGAGCGATACGCGCGTGCGTGAGGCGATCTTCACGGCGCTGGCAAGGATCGCAACCCCCGAAAGCGCGCTGGCGGTTCTGCCTTATCTGAGGTCGGACGACGCAAATATACGCACCGGCGCGCTCGACGCCCTTCGCGCGATGCCGGAGGCGGTAAAGGCTCATTTATCGCAAGCACTTGCCGATGCAGACGCGGATGTGCGGCTTCTGGCGTGCGATCTCATCCGCAACATCCGCGATGAAGATGCGCCGCGTTGGTTGTGCGAGTTCCTCGAAATCGAACATGTGGCCAATGTCTGTGCCGCGGCGGTTGATGTCCTCGCAGAGATCGGAGACGTGCAGGCGCTGCCGACCCTCTGGCGATGCGCCGCTCGCTTTCCCAACGACCCTTTCCTCGCCTTCGCCATCAAAGTTGCCGCCGATCGCCTCCGCGCCAACGCGCCGGGGTCCAGAGTCTGATTCCGAACTGATCACACAAGAGGAATTTCGCAAGATCTGCGATTATCTTTACAGGCGGACCGGCTTGGTGTTCACCGAGGCGCGGCGTTACTTCGTGGAACGCCGCGTCACGGACCGAATCGCAGAAACCGGTGCGACGTCCTTTATGAACTATTTCGCCCGACTACGGAGCGATTTGGACGGCGAGGTCGAAAAGTTTATCAATGCCTTTACCGTCAACGAAACCTATTTCTACCGCGAAGATTATCAACTCACCTGCCTAACGTCGGATCTGCTCAACGAACGGACCCGGATGAAGCGGCCCGGCGAAGCGCTCCGGATCTGGTCCATCCCCTGTTCGACAGGAGAGGAGCCATACTCCATTGCAATCTGGCTCTTGGAGAACTGGCCGCAGGTGGACGCGCACGACGTCGAGATCATCGGTTCCGACATCGATACCAATGTACTGAAAGAAGCGCGCACCGGCATTTTCGGCAAGCGGGCGCTGATGCGCCTCACGCCCAAGCTGATCGACAAGTATTTCGTGGGTGCCGAGCCAGGGCGCTGGCAAATTCTCGACGACCTGCGCCAGTCGGTCCGGTTTACCGCGGTCAATATCGTCGAGCGGTCCGAGACGCGCCCGCTCGGCGCGTTTGACGTTATCTTCTGCCGCAATATGCTGATCTACTTCGACGACTCATCGCGTCGGGTGGCGGCGGAGAACCTTTATGAAAATCTATCGCCTGGAGGATATTTATGCCTGGGGCACACCGAGTCGATGAGCCGCATCTCGCCGTTATTCGAGGTGTGCCGCTTCCCGGACGCTATCGTCTATCGCAGGCCGTTGGAGATTTCGCATGGCTGAGCGAAAGCTGCGCATCTTGATCGTCGACGACGCAAGCCTCGTGCGTCATTACTATCGTCAAATCCTTGAAGCTAAGTGCTTCGAGGTCGAGGAGGCCATGAACGGCCTGGAAGCGCTGGAAAAGTTGCTTGTCAATGCGCCGGACATGCTGATCGTGGACGTGAATATGCCGCAGATGGACGGTATCACGTTTCTCAGGACATTGCGGCGGCAAGCGCTGCCGCAGTCTTCGATTCCGGCACTGGTAATCAGCACGGAGGCCGGCGCCCAGGACATCGCGGCCGCGCGCGCCGGTGGCGCCAATTTTTATCTAGTCAAGCCTCTCGGCTGGGATGTTCTGACGCAATATGCCGCCATGTTTTGCGGGCTGCCCGCATGAACGAATTTCTCGAATATTTTTTGGTGGAAGCGCGCGAGCTTGTCGAGCGGGCGACAAGCGATCTCCTGATGCTGGAGCGCGCGCCGTCCGACCGCGAGCGTCTGGACGGCGTGTTCCGCGCGTTTCATACGCTCAAGGGGGGCGCGAGCATTGTCGATTTTGGTCCGATGTCGCGGGCGATGCATGCCGCTGAGGAAGTCCTCTCCGCCACGCGGGCGAGTGACCAGCTGGTCACGCCTACGCTGATCAGTGACTGCCTGACCTGCCTCGACCAGGTGGATCAATGGCTGGATGCGGTCCAAGACAGCGGCGATCTTCCTGGCGACGCGGAAGCCGCTGCAGACCGTGTCATCGTGCGATTCACGGCTGATCCAAAATCCGCCGATGATACGCAGGGCAAGCCCATCGCTACCGCAAGTGCGGTACGTGCCATTTTGCCGGCGGCTATTGCGGTTTTGCAGGAACAGCTATCGCTTCTCGTGACTGGCGGGGACGGTGCCGAAGGCAGAATGGCCTCGGCAGGCCGCCTTGCGGCAAATGTGTTGCGCCATATCGCACGGTTAGACGACGCGAAGCAAATTGAACGCGCTTTTTTGCAAAGCCGGACGAGCGGCGATTTTACGCTTCTCTCAGCGGCCATTGAACGCGTGGTTGAGAAGATGAGGGCACCCGTGCCGGTCGAAGCCGTCGCGGCGAATGCACCAAGAGCCGCATCAACATCGCGAACGTTGCGGGTGGACACGGAGCGTGTGAATGAACTCGTCAATGTCACGGGCGAGCTGATAGTGGCGAAGAACGCGGTCGGCCATATCGCGAAGCTGGCTATGGAAGCTAACAATACACTTGCCGCCGTGATCAAGGATGAGCATGCGAGGTTTGATCATCTGATTGAGACGCTCCAGCGGGTCGTGCGGGGCTTGCGCGTTCTGCCGATGCATGTGGTTTTTCAACGATTTTCGCGGCAAGTTCGGGAGATGTCGGAATCTCACGGCAAGCCCGTGCGGCTGGTTACGGAAGGCGACAAAACGGAAGCCGACAAAGCTATTGTCGAGATGCTGTTCGAACCGCTGCTGCATGTTGTACGCAACGCCATCGATCACGGGGTTGAACCGGCGGAGCAGCGCGCCGCGGCTGGAAAGCCTAGTCTCGCCACCCTCTATCTTAAGGCGTGGCGCGAAGGCGAGCGTGTAGTGGTCGAAGTCGAAGACGACGGTGGCGGCATTGATGTGGCCAAAATCCGCCAAGCCGTGGCCGAACGATGCCTCGTATCGCGCGAAGTACTCTCCGCCATGAGCAACGCGGAAGTGCTTGACTTGATTTTCCTGCCGGGATTTTCTACAGCCCTTGAAATAACCGAATTGTCCGGCCGTGGTGTCGGAATGGACGCAGTGCGAACGGCAATCGAGAGGCTTCGTGGGCGGGTCTTGGTGGAAACTCGCTTAGGCAAGGGCACTACGGTGCGCTTTGTCCTGCCCTTCAGCGTGATGATGACGCCAGTGATCACGGTGGAGGCCGGAGGACAGATGTTCGGCATTCCTCTCGATGCCGTGATCGAGACGGTACGGATTCCGCGCGAGCAAATATATTCGGTGGGAGGCGCGCACGCCTTCGTGTTGCATAATCAGACGATTCCCCTCATCGAATTGGGCCGGACATTTGGCTGGGGCGCGGACCACGCCTCGTTCGACGCTACCGTGGTGGTCGCGTCGAGCGGCGGCCAGCTGGGAGGGCTTCAGGTCGACCGGTTGGGCGCGCACATGGAGGTGATGCTCAAGCCCACGGAAGGGTTGCTGTCCGGCATGCCGGGGATCGCGGGTACTACTTTGCTCGGGGACGGCAGCGTCCTTTTGGTTTTAAATCTAGAGGACGTTCTCCAGTGAGGAGGCGTCGCTCTGGTTTAGCCCGCGTTTTGGAGTCATCGAAAAAGTGCTAACCTGGACAGCACCAGCCTTGGCCAGGAACTTTTACCGTGGTCAGGGCGTTCGAGCAAGGGCGGAGCGATGAATGTACTCGTCGTCGATGACAGTAAGCTCGCCCGCATGGCGGTGATCAAGCTTTTTCGTGCCTTGCATCCCGACTGGTCCCACGTTCAGGCGGCGAATGGCGATGAGGCGATCGCCGCGCTAAATGAGAAAAAGGTTGATCTGGTGGTGCTGGACTTCAACATGCCTGGCCGTGACGGGTTGGACCTTGCAGCCGAGTTTCGCAAGATAAGGCCCACAATGCCAATCGCCGTGATTTCGGCAAACTATCAGCGGGAGGTCGTGGATCGCGCGCGTGTCGTGGGTGCCACGTTTCTGCCCAAGCCGGTTACCGAGCAGGCTCTGAAAGAATTTTTGGCGACTGCGGTTCAGCGACGCCAGGATTTCGACCCATGACGGAATCGCCCCATGCCGCTCTGGATGAACTCGAATTGGATGCGCTGACGGAGCTTGTCAATCTCGGCGTCGGCCATGCTGCGTCAAACCTGCGCGATATGATTGGCCAGCAGGTGTTTTTATCGGTGCCAAGCGTGGCCCTGATCGCCCGCCAGCGCGCCATCGACCTCTTGCAGACGAGAGAGCCACGCAAGCTCGTCGCCGTGCATCAGATGTTCGAAGGCGACATCAATGGCCGCGCGCTGCTTATCTTTCCGGAGACCCGAAGCCTTGAGTTGGTTCGGGCGGTGACGAGCAGCGATCTGCCGCTCGAAGATATCATCGAACTGGAACAGGAAGCGTTGGCTGAGATCGGCAATATCATTTTGAACGGGTGCCTATCGACGATTGCAAATCTTCTTCTTCGCACCCTGAGAATATCTTTGCCAGAAATTATTCGGGGCTATAGCCATGACATGTTTAATCTCGAGACGCCACCGGAGGGCGGGGACGTCGTTTTGTTCGTCTACATCAATTTTGTGGTTCGTGGGCGCGACGTACAGGGATATATTGCCTTGCTGATGGATCTACCGTCGGTCACGGCCCTCAAGCAGCTTCTCGATGACTTCATTCAAAGGACGGCAGGCGATGGGAATCTGGCAAACGAGGCCCGAAATCGGACAGGATGAGCTGCCGCGCACGGTATTCGATGCGGTCGATACGGGCTTGATTGTGGTCGACGGCGACCATCGCGTGATCGCCTGCAATGCGTGGTTCACGTCGGCCGCCCGGATTGGCGCCGAAGAAGCTATCGGCAGGACGATCGAGGAGCTGTTTCCGCAGACTGGAACAGGCCGGTTGACGTCAGCGGTGGCGGAGGCGTTGAAATACGGCACATCAAGTATTCTGACCCATTCGCTTCATCCCGCCCTCCTTCCTCTCAAGACTCGAGCCGGCCGCGTTCTTATCCACGATGTGACAGTTGGCCCGGGGGGCCGCGCGCCCGCCGTCCATTGTCTAATACAAATTTTCAACGTTACCGTCGCGGCCGAGCGCGATCGCGTGCTCCGCGAACGACAAAACGCCCGGTTTGACGCCGTTGTCGACAGCGCGCCAGACGTCATTCTAACGCTGGACGACGAAGATAAAATCCAGCTCGCCAATCCCGCCGCGGCACGTCAGTTCGGCTATACATCGCAGGAGTTGATCGGACAGCCAGCTACCAAACTTTTCGAGGATCACGCGGCCTGGAACGAAATCCGTGGTGCCGTCATGAGTGGAAACGTCGCGGGTCAGCCCATCGAATTGATCGCCCTCCATAAGGATGGCTCACCGAGCTTTTTTGAAGTGTCTCTTTCGCGCTGGGTAAGCGAGTCGCGCCAATTCGTAACGGCAATTCTGCGGGATGTGACCGAAAGGCGCGCCGCCGAAAAGGTATTGCGCGCGAGCGAGGAACAGTTTCGTTCCATGGCGCAGGCAGTGCCAAATCATGTCTGGACGGCGTCGCCCAATGGTTTGCTCGATTGGTTCAACGACCGTGTCTACGAATACAGCGGAACAAAGCCGGGTACGCTCGATGGCCAAGGATGGAACACGCTTGTACATCCCGACGACCTACCAATCGTTATCGAACGTTGGGCCGAGTCAGTGGGATCCGGGCGCCAATACGAAGTGCAGTTCCGGCTGCGCCGGGCCGACGGCACATACCGCTGGCACATCGCTAGGGCCACCCCGATACGCGGACCGCATGGCGAAATCAGGGGCTGGGTTGGCAGTAGCACAGACATCGAAGACCAGAAAACTGCCGCGCAGACGCTGGCGAACCTTAATTTAGCGCTTGAGGATCGTGTAACTGAGCGGACGAGTCAGCTCATGCAAGCCGAGGCAGCGCTTCGGCAAAGTCAAAAGATGGAAGCGGTCGGCCAGCTTACTGGCGGGCTTGCCCACGACTTCAACAACTTCCTTCAAGTAATCATTGGGGCATTGGAGCGCATTAAGAAGCTCATCTCCGATGGGCGGATCGGAGAGATTGACCGCTTCTTGAACAGCGCATTCGATTCGGCTAACCGCGCCGCCACGTTGACTCATCGACTTCTAGCCTTCTCGCGGCGGCAGCCTGTCGATCCACGACCAGTCAAAGTCAGTCAATTGATCGCGAATATCGAAGAGCTTTTACGCCGCTTGGTCGGAGAAACCATCAACTTGGAAATATCGGCCGGCGATGACCTTTGGCTTGTGCGCTGCGACAACAACCAGCTCGAAAATGCAATCCTGAACCTTGCGGTCAATGCACGCGACGCCATGCCAGAGGGCGGCACAATTAAGATAGAGACAACGAACAAAGTGTTTGACGGAAGTCAAGCGCGTCAACGCGATTTGAGCGCCGGTGAGTTTGTCTGTCTGCGGGTGAACGACACGGGTGTCGGAATGACCCCGGACGTCAAGACGCGGGCATTCGATCCGTTCTATACCACCAAGCCAATTGGCCAAGGCACGGGTCTTGGTCTCTCCATGATCTACGGATTTGTTCGCCAATCCGATGGCGCCGTGCGGATCGACAGCGAGGAAGGCAAGGGAACGACGATCGAAATATGTTTGCCGCGTTACAAGGGCGATGCGGCCGAAACGCCAGACAAGCCGCCGCAATGCGATCATCGAGCTGCCGGTGATGAGGTCGTCCTTGTCGTGGAAGACGAGGCTTTTGTCCGACTTTTGATCGTCGACGTCCTCAACAATATGGGTTATCGAGCTCTTGAGGCCGCTGACGGAGTTTCGGCACTGGGTATCCTGCAGTCGTCCCAACGCATCGATCTTTTGGTCAGCGATGTTGGCCTTCCCGGATTGAATGGCCGCCAGCTCGCGGACGCCGCGCGTGTCAATCGTCCAAGTCTGAAGGTGCTTTTCATCACCGGTTATGCGGAGACCGCTGCGGGAAGCTCCTTTCTTGAAACCGGTATGGAAATCATCACGAAGCCTTTCTCGACGAGCGCGCTGGCCACCAAACTGCACGAGATGGTCGGAAGCGGCCCGCGCAAATAAGGGTCATGAGGCTCGTTGCCCCTAAAATGAGTGAAATGACTCCGCGTTCAAGCAGTGCACACGAACCGGTTTCACGCGCATCACTCCCATTGTGCCGTCGCGTCAAAAGCGCAGATGGGTGTCCCTCGCCTAACTGTCAACTATAATTGACGGCCGTCGCTGGTGCGTGATCGATTGAGCGCGTTTTTCTATGGCGACGGCCTTCCTCTGACCGACTAGCACGACCAGCTTCTTGCCCGAGTGACGCCGGTATAGAGCAAATTTCGCTGAAGCATGGGGTAGTGCTGCGTAATGACTGGACAATAACGGCCGGATATTCAGAGCCCTGGCTTTTGTGGATGGTCGTGGCGTAGGCCGGACCAAGCGTGTCGAGTTCGCCAAACCAGTAGTGATGAAAACTGACGAATTTTCAAATGCCATTTTTGGGAAAAATTATTCCGCCTTGATCAGCGCCATCCATTTCTTTTTGGCGGGATCATACGTGACCGAGATGGACTGCGGCGTCGCGGCGACGAAATGTTTGCCGGCGCCAATAAATCCGCCGCCCGATAAGATGTATCCATCCGGACGGTCGGCGCGGGAGTCGCGCTTTGGGCGAGTGGCGACAAAGGCTAAGCAAAGACGACACATCAGTCCTTCACAGTGCATCGAGATTGTGTATTTGGATTATGTCTCTAGCCGGGATTCCCCAGATGCCTCCTCACCTATAGCCCATCGGAAAAATCATGCTGCCGCCGTTTGATTGACCGCGGCCTTGGCCAATTCCGTAAGTAGCTCGTCCGTCCTCTTCTCTTCGACAAGAGTTTCATCGAGCAGTTTTACTGCTCCGGTCAATCCAAGCTCGGAGGCCCACGTTTTCAGGGTGCCATAGCGGGATATCTCATAATGCTCGACCGCCTGCGCGCCGGCGAGGAGCCCAGCGTCGAGAGCCGGAGAATCCTCGAACTCCTCCATAACCTCTTTGCCTTCGCCCAGGATGCCGAGGATAGCATCACAGGTCTTGCCGCGCGCGGGCTTCCTGATAAGTTCGAAGATTTCCTCCAGGCGGCCGACCTGTCCTTCGGTTTCACCATGATGCGTCTCAAAGGCGTTTCGCAACCGGTCGGAGTTGGCCGACTTCGCCAACTTCGGAAGAGCCTTCAGAATCTGTTTTTCGGCGAAATAGATATCCTTGAGAGTCTCATGAAATAGATCCTCGAGCATCTTCGTTTTCGCAGCCATCGGATGCTTCCTCGGTTACTGGATACCTTTCGCAAACGCCTTGGAATCTTCGAAGTTCCCATGCCCCAAAATAAACGCCTTAAGGTTCGCCATGATTGGAGCCCCGACTGGCCGCCGCCCGGAATCCCGCTATTTTCCGGTCTTTTTGACCGCTGCAAAATCGGGGTAGTCTTTATTACCTGCGCTATTCGCGGTAGAGTCCGCGTCGCTCTTATTTGTATCATGCGGAGAGCGGCCGGTGACTTTCTCAATGACCTTATCTACCAGGCCGGGTTCAGCCTTCGTGTTTCCAGTACCGTTTGCGGGCTCTTGTGCGAGCGCGACCGCCGGTACAAGCACGAATGCTGCCGTGGACAGTGCTGTTACGAGCTTCATGAAAAGTCTCCTGTTGTGCGAATGTACCGGCTCCGGATGAAGATTGTGCCGGATTAGTCCATGAACGGAG
Organism: Candidatus Methylaffinis lahnbergensis; assembly: GCA_002890675.1. Classification (GTDB taxonomy): domain Bacteria; phylum Pseudomonadota; class Alphaproteobacteria; order Rhizobiales; family Beijerinckiaceae; genus Methylocapsa; species Methylocapsa lahnbergensis. The sequence continues at coordinate 776 of PEFW01000044.1, read as the reverse complement.
ATTAGCCTAAAAGGTTCCAGCTCGAGCACCCGCACGGCGCCGGCCGCTCCGGGCGATAGACACTGGAGGGCTCTGTTGCAGCGAATAAGATAGAGTGATTATAAAGATTGAATCGCGCTCCAGCCGGCGCTGTCACGTTGCAAAATTCGGCACGTGAAAAATCTGCTGGGACGTCGGGCTCGCGCCGCTTCGGCGCTGGCAGAACGAAGCCGCTAAGGCGGGACGCCGGACTTCACGTCGTGCCGTGGCCTTTGAGGCTGGTCGCGACGGATCCTGGCTGGCGCGCTGGCCGCGGGCCCGTGGTATCGAAGCTTACGTCATTCGCGCGACGAGCATCGCCGTCTCACGTGAGCATCGGCGAGCGAAGACCGACCGGCTGGACACTGAGTTGCTCAAGCGAGCTTTCATCGGCTTGCCGCGCGGGGAATCGAATCATTGCAGTATCGGTAACAGGCGTAGCTGATTTTGGTCATTGTGGAGAATAACCGCCAGAGGTCGAGCTCAGCAAGGGCCGAACGTGGCATTGCCTCCGTACGTGTTCGGCGAAGTTTCGCTGGACTTCCCAAGGACACTGATCGTGACCCGGGAGTTGGCATCGCGAACAAGACCTCCGCGCGCCTCATTTGACCAGCATGACCTTCGCGTCGCCTTGTCTGCTCAACAAATTGAGGGTCACATCCCGCCCGTGCCGATGGAGTCTGAGATCGAGGCGCGACTTGCCGAGACTCAACTGGTTCAAGGTCACATAATCCAAAAAGGCGGGCATGACAGGGTCG
>PEFW01000043.1 GCA_002890675.1 Candidatus Methylaffinis lahnbergensis | reverse complement strand
CGCGAGGCCGAAGCGGGCTTGAGCCGCATCATCTTGCTCGTGCTCGACAATGCGGGATGGCATGGGCCAGCCCATCTCAAAATCCCCGATGGTGTTCGCCTCATTTATCTGCCGCCTTATAGTCCCGCGCTGCAGCCCGCCGAAACGCTTTGGGCGCTCGTTGAAGAGCCGATCGTTAACCCGCACATCGCGACCATCGCAGACCTCGACGAGAAAATCGCCGCCCAGTGCATCGCCCTCTCAGAGCAGCGCGAGCAAATCCGGAGCCGAACGGGCTTCCATTGGTGGCCAAAGCGGATCGCTCCGAACTAATCAACCGGAAATGGTATGACTAATATCAGACCGCTTGCCGGCTGACGATCCATCGCCGCCTTTCTTCGGCCAGACTTGCACGCACATAAAGCCGGCCTCGAGGCAGGTGATCCACTGCGGGTGATTGCCCAGCGAAATGCGCCGCCGAAGGGCCCTTCATGCGCTGGCGTTTCTGTTCGTTGTTTATCCCGGCCGCCGTTTTCGCGGCCTTTCTCCCGGGCGTCGCGGCGGCGCACCCGCACGTATGGGTTTCCGCGCGGGTCCAGGTGATTTTCGATACCAAGGGCGAGATCGAGGCCATCCGCCACGCTTGGACATTCGACGAGATGTATTCGGCTTACGTGACAGAGGGGCAGGGAAAGGACGGCGAGCTCCTGACCAAGGCAGAACTCGCGCCGCTGGCCAAGACCAATGTCGAATCGCTCGCCGAATTCGACTTTTTCACCTTTGCCAAAGCGGCCAACGCACCGGTCGAATTCGGGACGCCCATCGACTATTCGCTGGAACAGCGGGAGGACAAGCTCGTGGTTCTCCGGTTTACGCTTCCGTTGAAAACCCCCGCCAGCGCCTCGAAAGCCTTCTCCTTTCAAGTCTATGATCCAACCTATTTCGTGGATTTCGAGATGGAAAAGCAGGATCCGGTCGGCATGGCCGGGGCGCCAAAGGGATGTTCGGTCAGTGTGCTCGGATCGAATCCCTTGGCGGCGGCGGACACAAAAAAACTTTCGGAATCCTTTTTCAGCGGCCTTTCGCCGGGCTATGATTTCGGGATCAAGCTCGCGAGCCGAATTATTGTCGCTTGTCCGTGAGGCCTTGTTGAAACCGATCGAATTTTCTTTCGCGGCGGTTAGGCGCGGCGCGGCGCAAGTCCTTGCCGCCGCCCGGCCGGTCTTGCCGCTCGCCTTGCTCTGCATGGTCCTCGTGCTGCCTTGCCAAACCGTGGGGCAGGGCATGCATCATCCTTTCGCGGTCGGTGCCAATGAGGGTTCCGCTGGCGGCGCGCACGGTGCAATCATGGGCTGGATCCTTGTGCAAGAGGCGGGCTTTTATCGCCTGTTAAGTGGGGCCATCCGTGCCGCCAAACAAAGCGGCGCGGTTGCCTGGGGTCTAGCGGGTTTAAGCCTCGCTTACGGTATTTTTCATGCCGCGGGCCCTGGCCACGGCAAAATGGTGATTGCTTCCTACATGCTCGCCGATGAGCGCGCCTTGCGGCGGGGTCTGGTGATTGCCTTTGGCGCGGCGCTCCTGCAAGGCTTCAGCGCGGTCGCGATCGTCGGCATCAGCGCCATTGTCTTCCAGGCGACGGCCAAGCACATGACAGCAGCCGCGAATGCGGTTGAGATCGCGAGCTTTGCCGGCATAGCGGTACTCGGCGGCGCTCTGGTCTATGTGAAAGGCGCGGCACTTCTTTCCGCGTGGCGCGCCGCGCCCGCGCTCGCGGTTGCGGCGGGGGAGAAGGCCCGCGCCTTTCGCGCCGCCGATTGTGCCGAAAACCATGTGCACGGCCCGGGCTGCGCCCATTTCCACGCGCCCGATCCGCGCACGCTCGGGGCCGGATTTTCCTGGAAAAGCGCCCTGTTGACGATGATGGCGGCCGGATCGCGACCCTGCTCCGGCGCAATTCTCGTGCTTGTCTTCGCCTTGGCGCAGGGGATTTTTTCGGCCGGCGTTTTTGCCGTCGCGGCGATGTCGCTTGGCACCGCGATCACCACGGCCGCGCTCGCCAGCGCGGCTGTCCTTGCCAAAAACGCGGCGGTCAAATATTCCAAAGCGGGTTCCAGACAGGCCCTGATCGCCGGGCGCTTGTTCGAGGCCGGCGCCGCCCTCGCGGTATTGGGTTTGGGGCTGGTTTTGCTATTTGCGGCCTTCGCGGGCGGCAACGCGGCCAATTGAGGTTCTTCCCGCCACCATACTCAATGCCTGTTTAGCGTTACCTGCGAGCGCATCACGCCGGAGGAAGACGATTTTTTCGCGGCGATGAGATTTATGTTGGCGGCCGGGAAAAGCGTGCGCGAGGCCGTGAAACCGGCCCCCAAAGCATCGTCGAGGCCACAGCCGCAACAGCATCAACGATAGCGGTACTTCAGCCAAAAAACGAGTGTGAAGCAGATACCCAGTTTGCGTAAAAACGGCATTGTCAAAACGCGAAAACGTCCCATTGAGACCGTCCACGAAAATCGGTTCGCTGTCAGAGTGTTGGGAGTGAAGCGGATGCTAGACGCTTGCCTCATTATCGATATTAGCAAATCGTAATCAAATCTTCTCAAGCAAATCAGCGAGCCAGCATGTTCCAATATTTTCTCTAAATACGCGGAAATTACCAATAAGTTTGACGAAACCTACATCGAAAGCCGGATTGGAGCCCAACAAAATGAATTTGTGAGATTGGGCCTGACTGACTCTGAACAGTTTCAGCTTTCCAACAATCCATCGTTGGTTTTGGTTACGACAGATTTTGAGCTCTATTTGGCAGCCGTGAACAGGGGTCTGAAAGGCGAAAATTTTAACAACCATAGGGAGGCCAATTCCTCCTGACATTACCGAAGAATGCGAGCTGCCGGGACATGATCAAGAATCTTCTCTCGATAGCGGGTTTTGATCCAAGCGGCGGCGCGGGCATCGCGGCCGATCTCAAAACCTTCGCCGCGCTCGGCTGCCACGGCATGGCCGTCGCCGCCGCCCTGACCGCGCAAAATACACAAGGGGTCAGAGCAGTGCACGTCCCGCTCGCGAGTTTTGCCGCGGCGCAGATCGACGCGGTTTTCGAAGACATCGATGTCGCCGCCGTCAAGATCGGGATGCTCGCCTCGGCCGCTGTCGTCGAGGCGGTCGCGGACAGGCTCGCGTTTCATGAGCCCCGCTTCATCGTCCTCGATCCGGTGCTCGTCGCGACGAGCGGCGATGCTTTGAGCGCGGACGATACGAGCGAAGCTATTGTCCGGCATCTCTTTCCACTCGCAACCCTCGTCACGCCGAATCTTTCCGAAGCGGCCCGCCTATCTAATCATGCTATCTCGGCGGATCGAGACGGCATGCGCCGCGCCGCCGTGCTTCTGCATACGCGCGGCGCGAAAGCCGTGCTCGTCAAGGGCGGCCATTTGGGCGGGGCGACATCGGACGACCTCTTATTCGATGGCGCTTCATACCGGCTTTTTTCCGTCCCGCGCGTTGCAACCCGCAACACGCATGGCACCGGCTGCACTTTATCTTCCGCGATCGCGGCCTTTTGCGCACAGGGCTTTGAGCTTGGAGAAGCCATCGGCGCGGCAAAAACCTATCTCGGCGGCGCTTTAGCCGCTGCAGATCAACTTTCCGCTGGCCACGGGCCTGGGCCGGTCAATCATTTCCATGAATTCTGGCGACGCTAGTCATATAAACATAGCTGGTAAACATAGCTGGTTGTAACCTTGATTCCTGGCCCAACGTTATCGGTTTATGATTCCTCCATTAGAGGTTGTAAACGTAGATGTGGACTGCAGTGGGTTTAGTGGATTGCAAAGCGGGGTTCCGTTGGGTTGAATTATACTGTTAATGTTACCTGAACAGGACGACTGAGTACCGTTTTTCGCTTCTGTAACATTCGTGAGGGTAATGATTGAACAAACTCCTACTTGGCAACCAGAAGAGGTAAAAAGGTTCCCGTGGATAGTGCTATTTTGAATAGTGATTGTTCCACCATTACTTGCTTGAATTATATGACTCCAAATATCGCTCCCTTGAACATTAATAACGGAAAGCTTTCCAACGGGATCTAACTCTGCCAATTGCAACGTGGAGTTAATTACATTCAGATTGCCAGCGATAACTCCAATCTCGTTTATAGCGGAGTTAGAAATTCGTGCATTGACGGGACCCGGACCACTGCCAATGTAGATCTGCCAGGCAAGCGGACCGAGGTTTACATTATTAAGCGTTAACTGCGGCTGACTGCTCCAGGGGAACGTGAAGGAAAACGGCGTACCGGCTCCTACGATCCCTAGTGGAAGTTGGTTCAGCGTCACGAGACTAGTGGGGGCCGTGGGTGGGTCTAAATCAAGTGAAATGGTGACTTCCTTTTGTCCAGTGTTAGCTCCGATAATGGTCCAATTGGAGTTGGCATGGGAATTAATTGCAAGGCCTGGTTTGGCATTTGTCACCGTGAGATTCCACCCGACCTGTAAGCCTGTAGAGCTCCCGACAGACCACGTATAATACGTCGATGTATTGGGAAGAGTGAAGGATCCAGAGGTGCCTGAAGGCAAATTTAAGTGGACACCCTGCTGGGTTTGAGGCCCTGTTATGCTCACCGAATTTTGCCCGTTTAAGTAGATCTCATTAGGAACGGTCGAGTTGGTACTAATGAGACTTGAACTACCGCCCAATTCGGCTAGCAGCCAGTTATTAGCCGAATTCAAGGTGGCATTTACGACCTGCATATTAGCGCTGCCAGAAGCATTGTAGGTCGATGTCAGGTTGTGCGTTCCCAAAGCGTTTGTAGTTACGTTTCCATTGAGCATGGATATATTAGCATTGCCAGCCGCATTGATACTGTACTGAAGATTGATCTGGTTGGCCAGGGCAAGTGTTCCACCATTCACGCTCAGCGCCCCAGAGCCTGACAAATTGACATTGCCCACCACGGTCAGTACGATAGATGATCCGATGTTTAGCAGCGAAGCACTGGTTCCAGTCCCTCCGATGACTAAATTACCGTTTATGGTACAACTTTCCTGCAAATCATTCGTTGTCCCATCTGTTATAGTTAAACCGCTAAACCCGCCACTGGGGCAGTGCAGTGCTGCAAGTGGCGTTGCAGACACTGTAATAGTTGTCGACTGGCCCCCCGTTCCACCCGTGCCGGTGCAAGTGATGAAGTAGGTTTGTGGGACAGTCGGAGAGACGGTCGCTCTACCTGATGTCCCTCCTGCGGTGAAGCCGGTGCCTGCACATGATGTGGCGTTGGTGCTACTCCACATGAGAGTTGAGGAGCCGCCGGAGGTTATTGAGGTTGGGTTTGCAGTAAGGATGACGGTGGGGATGGAACTCACCTTGGCTTGGTAGTCCTGGACGCTCCACCCATCTGCGCCAATGTCATAGTTAATATTCCACCAGACGAAGTTGTTGGCGGAGATGGGACCGCCGATGACGTTACCAAAGGAACCGAGACTTTGGACACCGAGAATTGTTCCTGAGGTTGAGGGTGTTGCATAGACGTTGAGATTGGCAGTGGTTATGACACGGTCGCCGATTACAAAAGCTGGAGGGATGAGAGTGACGGTAATAGTGATGCTCAACGAATTATTCGACTTATTGCTCTCAGTAATACGGTTGAGAGGGTCAACAAACGCTAGTACGGTGTGGCTTCCTGCGCTAGCGAGCCATGTCGAAGGTCGTCCGGATGCACCGCCGGGACCCAGGTTTGCGGTGAGAGCGACAGATGCTGCTGGTGCGAGTGAAATTATGTTATTGTCCGAGGTGCTTACCGGATTTCCGTCAACGAAGAAGTTGACGCCGATGCTGACGCCGCTCGGTGTGGCGGCCATTCCTTGATTCTTGATCGTAGCAGTGAAGGTGACGGCTTGGCCGCTTGTTGGATTTGTAGGACTCATCGAGATGTTGGTGACAATGAGATCGGGTAGGATAGGCTGCGCGGCGGCGGGCGCGGTGGAAAGACCGAAGGCGAGCAGAGCCGCGGCGATGGATAATGATGCGATTTTGATCAAGGAGTGCCTCGTGTTTTGCCGTTACGCGGCAACGCGGAATAGCTTTGCCAGGGCTCGTCAATGCATGGCGACGGGGTTAGAGCGCCGAAATTGTCATTCGTGTTGCCATTGATGTCGTTGTTGCTATAGCTTTGGAATCCTCATCAAATAATTTGTATCATCCAATAACTGATTGACGATTATCAAATATCATATAATCATAAATCACACCAGCGAATTATTGATGTTTGACAAATTGAGTAACATCAGAAGGGCAATTCGGCCTGTTACCAGAAGGCAGAAATGCGCTGAATGTCCGTCCAAAAACTTATCGAATCTAATGAATCGGTTGTGATTCAAGAGAGGCGGCCTGATTCGAGGAGGTGCGGCGGATGTGGACGAAGTAAAACCGCATTCGCTCCAGTCGCGACAAGCTGCGTTATCCGAGTGATCTGATTGACGCGGAATGGTCGCTGATCGAACCGGTGATCTCGCCGGCCAAGCGCGGCGGCAACAAACGCCGGGCGAACCCCCGCGAGATCGTCAACGGGACGTGCTCTCGACGGGATGCCAATGGCGGGCCATTCTGAAAGACCTGCCGCCGCGCAGCAGGGCGTTCGCCTATCTCGATTTATGGATCTATGACGGCACCCTGGATCGCATACACTACGCGCTTTACGAAGCGTGCCGCGAACGAACCGGCCGCGAGGCCGGCCCTGCCGCCTGCATTATCGCACAGTCATCCTTCGCAGAGCTCAGGATGAGGGCGTGAGAAGTGCCGAAAAGGGGGGCGCGCATCGATCCGCTACGCAGGCAGGTGATCTCCGCCAAACGGGCGACGCCAAAACGTGCCATTTTGCCAGGCCGATGGCCAGTATCCAACCCCTATTGTTTGGTATAAGGGGTACTGCAATCGCGACGGTGCCGCCCCATATTGCGGGCTAGCCGGCATTTCTCAAATAAAGTCGCCTCGCTATTGTACGACCGGCAGGCCGTCCGGACGCGGCAAATTTGTTTCAGGCATGAAAATGAAGCTCCGCAATATCGCCATTATAGCTCATGTCGATCACGGCAAGACGACGCTTGTGGACCGTCTGCTCCAGCAATCCGGCGCTTTTCGCGAGAATCAGCGGGTCGCCGAGCGGGTCATGGATTCGAACGATCTCGAAAAGGAGCGTGGGATCACGATCATCGCCAAGGCGGCGTCGATCGCCTGGAAGGACACGCGGATCAATATCGTCGATACGCCGGGCCATGCCGACTTTGGCGGCGAGGTGGAGCGCATCTTGTCCATGGTCGATGGCGCGATCGTCCTGGTTGATGCCTCCGAAGGGCCGATGCCGCAAACCAAATTCGTCGTCGGCAAGGCGCTGAAAATCGGTCTCAGGCCGATCGTCGCGGTGAACAAGGTCGATAATCCGGACGCGCGGGCGAGCGAGGTCGTGAACGAGGTTTTCGATCTTTTCGCGGCGCTCGACGCCACCGACGAACAGCTCGATTTTCCGATCCTTTACGGTTCGGCGAAACAGGGCTGGATGGCCGATAGCCCGGACGGACCGAGGGAAGGCATGGCGCCCTTGTTCGATCTCGTGTTGAAACATGTCCCGCCGCCGGATACGGGCGAAGGCGGTTTTCGGATGCTCGGCACATTGCTCGAAGCCAATCCCTATCTCGGGCGACTCATTACCGGGCGAATTTTCGCGGGCTCCGTAAAACCGGGTCAAAGCGTCCAGGTCTTGGACCGCAAGGCCAATGTGGTCGAACAGGGGCGGGTTTCCAAGATCCTGGCATTCAGGGGCATCGAACGCACGCCGATCGAGGAGGCGGAAGCAGGCGATATCGTCGCGATCGCCGGGCTCGAAAAGTTCAATGTCGCCGACACGCTTTGCGCGCCAGACGTCGCGGAGCCTTTGCAGGCGCAGCCGATTGATCCGCCGACCTTGTCGATGACGTTCCTCGTGAATGATTCGCCGCTCGCCGGAACCGAAGGCGATAGAGTAACGAGCCGGGTCATTCGCGACCGTCTTTATAGGGAGGCCGAAGGCAATGTCGCCTTGCGGGTCGAGGATTCGCCAGGATCCGACTGTTATGTCGTCTCGGGGCGCGGCGAATTGCAGCTTGCGATCCTGATCGAGACCATGCGCCGCGAGGGGTTCGAGCTCGGAGTGTCGCGGCCAAAGGTGGTGCTTCAAAGGGACGAGGCCACGAACCAGCTTTTCGAACCAATCGAGGAAGTTGTCATCGACGTCGACGAGGAACATTCCGGCGTCGTCGTGCAAAAGATGGCCGGGCGCAAGGCCGAGATGATCGAGATGCGGCCTTCCGGCGGCGATCGCCTGCGCCTTGTCTTTCACGCGCCGACCCGCGGGCTCATCGGCTATCAGGGCGAGCTTTTGACCGATACCCGCGGCAGCGCGATCATGAACCGGCTGTTTCACGCCTACGCCCCTTGGAAGGGCGAGATCGCGGGGCGGCGCAACGGCGTTTTGATTTCCAACGACAGTGGCGAATCGGTCGCCTATGCGATGTGGAAGCTCGAGGATCGCGGCCCGATGATGATCGAGCCCGGCTGCAAGATCTATCGCGGCATGATCGTGGGCGAGCACACGCGGGAAAATGATCTCGAGATCAACGTCTTGAAGGGCAAGCAGCTGACCAACATCCGCGCCGCCGGCAAGGACGACGCTGTTCGTCTTACGCCGCCAATCAAAATGACCCTCGAAAAGGCGCTCGCCTATATCGAGGACGACGAGCTCGTGGAAATCACGCCGAAGTCAATCAGGCTGCGCAAGGCGCTGCTCGACCCCAACGAGCGCAAGCGCGCGTTTCGCGCCAAGGAAAGCGCGTGAGCTGATTGCGCGAAAGTGGACACTGGAGCATGTTCCGAAAAAGTTGCTCGACTTTTTTGGTAGTGGGTCAATTTGAATTTCTGCTTCTGACCGATACTGTTGAAAAACTCGGAAAATGGGCTATGTCAGAAAACCAGACTTTGGGCATGCAGGGCAGATATCGCCACACGTTGCCACCGCCAATTCGCTACGGTACTTGTACGCAGAAAAGTCAGTCTTTCTGCTGAAACCCTTAGCGCTTTCTTCTTGAAGCCCGCGCACTGCCTCAAGAATTGTGATCGCGACAAAAAATCGAGTTTTTCAACAGTATCGACCCGAAGCCGACATGGAAACCTCCGCGTGGCGGATATCAAGTTGTTACCTGTCTACTGCCTTCGGCGGGATGGGCGCGCCGTCCGGTCCCGGTGTGCCGAACGACATGAGGTCGCGGATCGCCTTTCGCTGTGCAGCACCCCACTGAGCGAGCTGTCCGCAGATTGGCGGCTTTGGCGCGTTCGCCTCTTGGGCCTTCGGCGTGCAACGAAGGGAGATGAAGTTCTGCAGGCTCATCGAAAGCTGGAGCGAATAGTCCGAGGAGTATAGCTGAACATCGCTGAAGACCACGCCGGAAGCGACGTCCCCGTAATACATCATGCGGAAGCTTTGCTCGGTCTGCGGCTGTTTGGCGCCGTCGAGCTTCAGGAGCCCGCCATTCGCCGAGAACTCCGGCAGGATCGCGACCCCCGGAAAGCCGGCGGTCTGGTGGCATCCCATGCAGGACGCTTTCGGGTTATCGACCGGTCCCGCCAGCCGCCCGGCATAGCCAAGATGGTTGAAGTTCAGCGGAGCCGTCGTCAGCTCCTTGGCGGCCGTCTCGTTGATCCACTGTTCGGTCAGCTTTTTCCGATCGCAGGGCCCGTTGGGGCCGGAACAGGTTTCCACATAGGTAACCTTCGGACTATTGCCCCATTGCAGCCCGAGCGGCACCATTCGCTTCCAGGCGGTGGCCCCCTTTGCATTTTCGTCGTAGCCGAAAGTGCCCATGAGCCACCCGGTGGTGCTCCGCTCGTCGCGAACCGATACGTCGATTTGAATCAGCCGGATGAGCTTCGTGGCGCGCTCGTAGCGGGAGATCGGCCCCTGATTTCGCCAGCGAGGATCTTCATTGACGTAGACGTGCGCATTCCACTCAATCGCGTTCTTCACGATCGGCAACTGATGTTCGTTGACCGTCGAGAACAGAAGCTTGATGACGAATGAGCCGTTGGCCATGTTGTTGAGGCCGGCCGGGTCAGGATTCAGCGCTCCGGGGTGGGGATCGTCCGGGTCGCAATAGACCTGTCCGATGCCGAAGGCGGCGCGGTCGTTAAAATAGCCATTCGACCATGTGTCGACGAAAGTATTTTGGAGAGTGCTGAGCGTTTGGCCGGACGAATCGAACTCGTGGGTGAGCCCGTGGACGAATTCGCGACCGTCGGTTCCCGGCCAGTCTGAAGCGACCTCCGTATTCCAATCCATCCACGGCATTCCGTACCATTTTCGTTTCTTGTTATCCTCGACGTAGAAATCGACCTCGACGTTGCCCTCGAGGCCATAGTCGAGCAGAGCTTGGAGGTAAGCTCTTGGATCAACAGGGCCGCCATCCTTGAATCCGATCTTGAGCCAAGGATAATTTTCCATGGGCGACAACTGGTTTGGATAGGTCTGACTGAGTTTGTAGACCCTTCCGCTGTAGCCGGCCGGCGGATCGCCGCCTTCGGCCTGACGGTAGTAATCCTTGAACTTCCCGCGCACGCAGTCTTTTTTCGCGAGCTGGTTGCGAACGGCGTCGCTGGTTGCGAAAGCGGCCCTAGATTCAAGCATGGTGCCGGCACTCATGAAGGACAGGATCAGAGCGAAGAGAGAGCACGCGCGGCTACGACTTGACATAATGAATCCCTTAAAGATGTGCATCCTGAATTTAGGCGGACGAAGTTTCGTATGACCAAGTCTGAGTTCCGCCTATTTGGCTGGCGGCATTTTTCCCGTCGGGCCATCCACCAAGTTGAGATCCCATGGGCCATCGACCGTGATAAAAACCAGATTTTCTTCATCGGGCTTGGACCACGCCTCGTGAATCATCTTGCTCGGCATGCGATTGTAGGAACCTGGACCCAATTCCTCCCGCGCTCCGCCGTCGTGCTGCATGATGAAGGTGCCGCTGATGACGGTGTGCGTTTCGTTCGCCGTGTGCCAGTGCTTTGGCGCATGATAATTCTTTGGGCTTCGGATCATGAGCTGTGTAGCCCCTGATTTTGGGATCCACATTGAGGATCGCAATTTCAGCCGAAGCGGCTCCCAACTCCGGTATGAGTTTCTCCCACTTCAGGTCCTGATTTCTGGTAGACGGCGTGGGCAGAACCATCGTGGGACGGTGGCGCACTCGTTTGCGCGGCTGCCGGTGACACAGCGAATATCATCATCAGCAGCATTGTATGACGCAACGATTTCACGGCTACCTCTAGCGATTACTTTGCACTTATGAGATAAACGATGGAGCTTGTGTCACCAGTGGCAGCAGGAGACTATGCAAAATTGCTCACTTGGATCGGCAAAATGAAAACTACGATATCCGCAAATTGGTTAGGACAAACGCCTTGGAATTAAGGCAGCACCTCGAAAGGCATTGGAACACGGTGGGGCTCCGCAGCGATGGAGATGCCGACCCAATGAATAGCACCATAGCACGCTGCGGTCTTGGACCTATTCACCCCAGCGGACGCCCCGCCCACGGCCGCTGTTGGTGCGACTCCGAAATTTCGAATGGCCCACTACCAACTTTTTCGATCAGAAAATTCCCCAATTCTTAAATCGAGCGATTTCTTTTCGCTCACATGATGCCCATGTAGGGCAAGCGCTATGGTTTCGCGCAAAAGTTAACGCTCACCGCAACAGCATCATGAGGCCGATCGCGGCGATGATCCAGAGCGCGATGTGGCCGAAGCGCCTGCCGCGCGCCTCGGCCTCGCCGATTTTCGCGATCGCACCTTCGGATAGCTCGAAACCGTTTTCGGCCATGCCTTCGAGCTGATTGACGATATTTTCGCCGCGCAAGAGCACCGCAGGCAGATTGGACGCGAACCGCGCAAGCGTCGAGGCAGCGCGGCCGACGTCTTGCAATTTCCCGATGGGCCCGAGGTTCTGCTCGATCCAGGCGCCGACCACCGGTTCGGAGGTTGTCCACACATTGAGTTTCGGATCGAGCGTGCGCGCCACGCCTTCGACAACAACCATGGTCTTTTGCAAAAGAACGAGTTCGACTCGCGTCTTCATGTCGAAAAGGCCGGTGATCTCGAACAGAAGCGTCAGCAGTTTCGCCATGGAAATCTGATCGGCGGTGCGAGAATGAATCGGCTCGCCGATCGCCCGGATGGCTTGCGCGAAATCCTCGACCCTATGCACGCGCGGCACATAGCCGGCCTCGAAATGGACCTCCGCCACGCGCCGGTAATCGCGCTTGATGAAGCCATAGAGGATTTCCGCGAGAAAGCGCCGCTCTTTGAAACCAAGGCGGCCCATGATGCCGAAGTCCACCATTGTGAGGCGCCCCTGCGCGTCGACGAACAGATTTCCCTGATGCATGTCGGCATGGAAAAGTCCGTCCCGCATCGCGGTGCGCAGGAAAGATTGAACGACGCTGCGGCCGAGGTCCGGTAAATTGTAACCCTCGCGGGCGAGCGCGTTGATGTCGGACAACGGGGTTCCATTGATCCATTCGAGCGTCAGCACCTCTTTCGCGGTCCGGTCCCAGTCGATTCGCGGAATCCGGAAATCCTTATCCTGCGCGGTATTCTCGGCGAATTCGGAAGCCGCGGCGGCTTCGAGCCGGAAATCCATTTCTATTCTGACGGTGCGGGCGAGCGTATCGACGACCTCGACCGGCTTCAGGCGGCGGGTGTCCTCAAACCAGCGTTCGGCCAAGCGCGCCGCGAAATACATGTCGCCGAGGTCGCGTTTGAAAAGCCGCTCGACGCCCGGACGCAGCACCTTGACGGCGACATCACGTTCGCCGTCGCCGTCTTGCACGCGCGCCCGGTGAACCTGGGCAATCGAGGCGGCGGCGACCGGCTCTCCGAAGCTTATATAGATGCGGTCGAGCGGTTCGCCGAAGGCGGTCTCGATGGTCGCGACCGCGACCGCGCGCGGAAAAGGCGCCATCCGGTCCTGTAAAAGCTCGAGCTGCTGAACGATGGCCACGCCGACGACGTCCGGCCTGGTCGCGAGGAATTGGCCGAGCTTGACATAGGAAGGCCCGAGCCGGCTGATCGCCGCGGGGAGATTGGCAAGTCCGGTTGCCTTTTTGCTGGCGGCCTTGGCCCCGGAAGTTCTCGCGCCGCGAAGGGTAAGGAATCTGGCCAAGGCGAGCGGCAGCCGCGCCGCGGGGGGCAAAATCGATGGATCGACGTCCCTGAATACGCCAGCCCGGGCCAGCACGAAACCCGCGCGCGTAAGCCGGAGCAGGGAACCGAGGGAGGAACTCAAAATGCCTGCCCTAACGCATGGTCCGAACCGGAAGGCCCGGATCGCGTTTCGACGTAGTTTGCTTGCAGACGATCGGACGGCGATCACCTGCTTTGCGTTTTAGAATCATGCTCCTGCTCGCACTGATTGAACGCATGATCCTATCGGGACAATTCCATACGGTTGTCAGACTCATGCCTAAAGCTTCCAGCCCGAATGAATGGCGACGATCCCGCCCGAAAGCCGCGTGAACGAGGCCCGCTCGAACCCCGCCTCGGCGATCTTGCCGCAAAACCTCTCGGCATCGGGAAACCGCGCAATCGATTCGACGAGATAACGATAGGGCTTTTCGTCGCCCGCGACCAAACGTCCAATAAGAGGGATGACGCGAAACGAATAGGCTTCGTAGAGACGGTCGAGGATGGGCACGTTCACATTCGAAAACTCGAGACAGAGGAACTTGCCGCCACGCCGGAGAACCCGGTGCGCCTCGGCCAGCGCCTTTTCGACGCGCGGCACGTTGCGAATGCCGAAGGCGATCGTGTAGGCATCGAAGCTATCATCGGCGAAGGGTAGCTCCTCGGCGTTTGCCTCGACAAAGTCGAACGCCGCGTCGAAATGCCGCTTGGCGGCGCGCCGGCGCCCTTCCTCCAGCATGCCGGCATTGATGTCGAGGACAACGGCCTCGGTCAAGGGCGAGCCTGCCTTCGCCACCCGGAAGGCAATGTCGCCGGTGCCGCCCGCCACATCGAGAAGGCGGAACCGGACTTTCCTGGACGGCTTGACCCGGCTGACGAAAATATCTTTCCAGATCCGGTGGAGGCCGCCGGACATCAGATCGTTCATGAGGTCGTAGCGGGACGCGACCCTGTGAAAAACCGCATCCACCCGCGCTTGCTTGCCGGCAAGCGGCACGCGGGAAAAACCGAAATGCGTTTCTTCAGCCATGTTTCGCAGGGATCGATGCGGGGGCGGGTTAGCGGCCTGGTCTCATTCTCGTGCAACATAGCGCGGGCCGCGTGCCATGGCTATGGCGGGGACCTTCGTCCGCAAACGAGACCGAGATAAAGCGCGAGCAGGGCGGCGATGGAGAAGAAAAACCCGTTGGGCGGGACGAGATCCATGCCGAAGCCGGCGATTGGCGGCCCGCCGAGCATGCCGAGCGAGTAGAGCATGATGAAGGCGGCATTGGCGCTAGCTAAGTCCGGCCCGTTGTAGCGCGAGCCAAGGTGGGCTAGTCCGACCGCATAGAGGCTGCCGACGCCGCCGCCCCATATGACAAGCAGGCAGCAAAAGAGAACAAGGTGGGAGGGTCCGGCAACAGCCAGCGCGATTGCCCCGCAAAGACCGAAGACGCCAAGCGACAACAATAATCTGCCTCTATCCATCTGGTCCGAGACGAAGCCGATCGGGAGTTGAAACAAAATATTGCCGAGCGCGAACAGGCTAACGAACAAGGCTCCGGTTTCGGGGCTAAGTCCGGCGCGAAGGGCATAAACCGGCAGGAGGCCGAGGCTCGCGGTCTCGATTGCGCCATGCAGCATTCCGGCAAGGGTGGCGGCGGGAAGGCTGGTGAGGAAGCCGAGAACCGGGACCCTCGGCGTGCTCTTGATCTCGGGCGCCTTGCCGCTCCAAAGAACAATCGGCAAGGCCGCGAACGCGAACAGTACCGTGGCCACCACGAAAGGCGTCGCGCCCGCGATGCCGGCAAAACCAAGGATCAAGGGGCCAGCGGCGAAGCCGGCCGCGAGACTGGTCGCGTAAAACCCCAGTACGAAGCCACGCTGCCGAGGTGGAGCGATCGCGTTGATCCAATATTCGCTGGTAACAAACAATATGCTGAGGGCGCCGGCGAAGACCGCGCGAATGGCAAGCCATGCCCAATAATCATTAGTCAAGGTAAAGCTTAAGAGACTAAGGCCCGCGATCATGAGCGCCAGCAAAAGCAGCGGCTTAATATTGATCCGGCGCGCCATGGCCGGAACAAAGGAGGCGCCGGCGAGGACCGCGAACCCGCCGGCGGTGGGGTTCAAACCGATCGCATGCGCGCTAAACCCTTGTCCGGCAAGGCGCAGGGCGAGCAATGTCATGGTCAGCGAAAGGCCGATGCCGACAATCGTCACCGAGGCGATCGCGGAGGCGAGCGCGGGGATCACGTCACGGTGAGCGACGGATGTGTCCCGGATCGCGGGGCGGGGCGAGGCGTTCATTCGTCTTTGCTTTGGCCAATGGCGCCATCGCCGCGGCCGGCGTTGTCGAAGCCGTGCATGGGCAAGGCCCGTCGATAGGGCAGCCGCAAAGCCACCGGGGCCGCAGCCTTTTCGGTGACAACAGGCGCATCCATGACGGGCGTAGACATGGTTCTTTCCGTCCCGGTGCGGGGGCAGGCTTAACGTTTCGCGGCCCCACGATCAGCTCGCCGCGCATGTGGCGATCCGTAATCGGGCCGGTCCGTGGCGCGCCTGACGCTTGGCTTTGGTCGAGCTTGGCCATGCCGAGGCGGGGCGGTTTCGCGCAAGAGCTCGAAGCGGAGCGCGCCGGCGAGCGGCGCGGCTTCCACGAGCCTGACGGTCACAATGTCGCCGAGCCGGTGCATCTCGCCGGTGCGCGAGCCGATCAGGGCGTGGCGCGCCGGGTCAAGCCGGAAATAATCGTCGCCGAGCATGGCCGTCGGAATGAACCCGTCGGCGCCGGTCTCGTCGAGCTTGACGAAAAGCCCGGCGCTGGTCGCGCCCGATATGCGGCCTTGGAACGAAGCCCCGATCTGGCCCGCGAGGTGGGCCGCGATCAGGCGTTCGGAGGTCTCGCGTTCCGCCGCCATGGCCCGGCGCTCAGCGGCGGAAATCTTGGCCGCGATTTCGGCCAGTTCCTCGTTGCCGATCGCGGCCAAGCCATCGGTCCCGAGATGCAGTGCCGAAATCAAGGCGCGATGGACAATGAGATCGGCGTAACGGCGGATCGGCGAAGTGAAATGCGCGTAGCGCCGCAGATTGAGACCGAAATGACCGTAATTCTCGATCGCATATTCGGCTTGCGCCTGGGTGCGCAGCACGATTTCGTTGACGAGATGCTCGTTGTCCGTGCCTTTTACCCGGGCAAGAACCCCATTGAATTGCGCGGCGCGAAGGACTTGGCCCTTGGCAACCTTGATGCCGATCGAGGCTAGGAATTCAGCAAGATGGTAGAGCTTTTCGAGCGATGGCTCATCATGCACGCGGTAGATGAAAGCCTGGTGTTTCGCCTCAAGCGTTTCGGCGGCCGCCACGTTGGCGAGGATCATGAATTCCTCGATGAGGCGATGGGAGTCGAGCCTCGGCGGGGTCGCGATAGATTTCACCGTGCCCTTGTCGTCGAGGGTAATCTTGCGTTCGAGGAGGTCGAGATTCAGCGGTCCGCGCTTGTCGCGGGCGATTTTCAGCGCGGAGTAGGCCTCGTAGAGCGGCACGAGGACAGAACCATGGAGCGGGCCCATGGCCTCGTCCGGTCCATGGTCGATTGCCGCCTGCGCCTGCGCATAGGAGAGTTTCGCCGCCGAGCGCATCATGACACGATGGAAACCATGGCTTAACTTATGGCCATCGGCGGCGATGACGACGCGGGCGGCAAGCGCCGGGCGATCCTCGTTTGGGCGCAGCGAACAGAGGTCGTTGGAAATCCGCTCCGGCAGCATTGGCACGACACGGTCGGGAAAATAGACCGAGTTGCCGCGGTCCTGCGCCTCGCGATCGAGTGCTGTCCCTGGCCGCGCATAGGCGGCGACATCGGCGATGGCGACGCGCAGAATAAAGCCGCCGGGATTGGCCGGATCGGGGTCGCGCTCGGCGTGGACCGCGTCGTCGTGGTCCTTGGCATCCACCGGGTCGATGGTAACGAGCGGGATCGCGCGCCAATCCTCGCGATGGGCCATGGTCGCCGGTCTCGCCCGCTCGGCTTGAGCAATGACCTCGGGGCCAAAGACGTGCGGAATCTGGTACGCGTGGATGGCAATGAGGCTGATCGCTCTTTCATTGTCGAGGGCGCCGAGCCTTTCGCGGACTTTTGCCACCGGAAGACCAAGGCGGCCGGTGCGTAAAACCTCGACGGCCACGAGATCGCCGTCGCGCGCCGGTCCCTCGTCGCCGGGGCTGACGCTGAGCTCGCCGCGACTTACGTTTCTCTTGTCGATCGGCACGATCCGGCCGCCGGAGCGCATTCCAGCGCGAAAAATCCCAAGCACCTGCGTCTTCCCGCGCGGCAAAAGCTTTATGATGCGCCCGGTGTAGGCGGGTTCGCCTGCCTCCGCGCATTGCACCTGTTCCACCCGCATCAGGGCGCGGTCGCCTGGAGCGGGGGCGGGCATTCCGCGGTTTTGCCTGGCCTTGGCCATGACCAGGATTTGCGGCGCCGGTCCTTGGCCGATGTCCCATTCGGCGGGCGTGGCGAGGAGATCGCCGTCGCGGTCGCGCGCGATCATATCGGCGAGAACGACCCCCGGCAGGAGGCCCGGCTTATGCAAGCTCTTGCGCCTCCTTTCGATGGCGCCATCGGCTTCGAGGTCTTTCAGCATGCCTTTAAGGGAGATCTTCGCGGGACCTTTGACATTGAAAGCGCGGGCGATTTCCCGTTTGCCGATTTTGGCTTGCGCCTTGCCGCCCGAGCCGTCGCGCTCGCGGGCGATGAAGGCGAGGATTTCGTCCTTCGACGGCAGACCTTCATCGCGCGATCGGTCGGGTGCTCGCGTGCCATCCTCGACAATTTGGCCGGAATCCTTGGCACCGGCGGCTTTTTTCACGCTTGCTTAGCCTTTTTCGCTCTTTGCGCCGCCGGGTTGGCGGCGGCTTTTCCTAGTGCCGCCGCTGTCTTTGCGGTTGCCTTGGACGAGGTTGGCTTTGGTGCCTTTGTCTTGGGCGTGGCTTGTCTGGTTTTTTTGGGCCGCGATCTTGTGCCCGCCTCCTGCTTATCCTCGATCAAGCGGATCGCCTCTTCGAGCGTGATAGTCTCGGGCGACATGCCACGTTTCAAGGTCGCATTGGTGTTACCGCGATTGACATAAGGTCCGTACCGTCCCGCTCGCACGGTTACCGGTCCGCCCGCGGGATGCGCGCCAAGCAGGCGACCTTGGATGCTCGCATTCGCCCCTTGCCCAGCGGCTTTCGCGGCTAGAAGCGCTATGGCGTCTTCAAGCGTTAACGTGGTGGTGTCGGCATCGCGCGGCAACGTCGCGTTGATCTTGCCGTGATTGACATAGGGGCCGTACCGTCCAGCCTTGACCACGACCTCGCCGCCCTCGGGATGTTCGCCGAGCACCCGCGCGGGTGCGCTCGCGGCGTCGCCGAATCGCCGGCCGGTCAAGCCGCTTTCCTTGGCGACGATGAGGTCGATCGCGCGATTGCCGCCAATGCTCAGAATGTCGTCGTCCTTGCCGATGCTCGCATAGGTCTTGCCGTGCTGGACGTAGGGACCGAAGCGGCCGATCCCGGCCAGGATTGGTTCCTTTGTCTCAGGATGCTTGGCGATCTCGCGCGGCAGCGAAAGCAGGCCGAGTGCCTGATCCAGCGTGAGTTCGCGCGAATCGATGTTCTTTGGCAGCGAGACCCGCTTTGGCTTTTCACCGTTGCCCTGTTGCACATAGGCGCCAAACCGGCCGTCGCGCAAGGTGATCTCGTCTCCCGTCGCCGGGTCTTGGCCCAAATTCCCGACGCCCGCTCGCTCGCCATTGGCGGCGCCATCCGCGCTGGTGTTCGTCAAGGTGCGAGTGAATTTGCATTCGGGATATTTCGAGCAGCCAATGAAGGCGCCGAATTTGCCAAGTTTCAGCGACAGCTGGCCTGTGCCGCAGGACGGACACGCGCGCGGGTTCGAGCCGTCTTCCCTGGCGGGAAAAATATGAGGCCCCAAAAGCTCGTTCAGACTATCCAGCACTTCCGTCGTGCGCAGGTCCTTGATGCCCGCGAGCGCGCCGGAAAAATCCGCCCAAAAATCGCGCAGCACCTGCTTCCAGTCGAGCTCATGGTTGGAGACGAGGTCGAGTTTCTCCTCGAGCGCGGCGGTGAAATCGTAGCCGACGTAGCGGGTGAAAAAGCTCTCCAGAAATGCCGTAACGAGACGGCCCTTGTCTTCGGGCATGAGCCGCTTCTTGTCGAGGCGAACGTAGTCGCGCTCGCGCAAAACCGCGAGGGTCGAAGCGTAGGTCGAAGGCCGGCCGATACCAAGTTCCTCCATGCGTTTGATGAGCGTCGCCTCGGTGAAGCGCGGCGGCGGCTCGGTGAAATGCTGGTCCGCCGCGATTTTGTCCCTGGCGAGCGCCTCGCCTTTGGCCATCATGGGCAGACGACCGCCGTCTTCATCCTCTTCGTCGTCGCGGCCTTCCTGATAAAGTTTGAGGAAGCCGTCGAAACGAATGACCTGCCCGGTCGCGCGGAGATCGAGGATTCGCTCGCTTGCTTGGGCCAAAATATCAACGGTGGTGCGTTCGAGTTCGGCGGATTCCATTTGGCTCGCGATCGTGCGGGTCCAGATGAGTTCGTAAAGCCGCCTCTGATCCGGTTCGAGGCCGCGCGCGAGAACTTTTGGCAAGCGGGCGGGATCGGTCGGGCGGATTGCTTCATGCGCTTCCTGCGCATTCTTGGCCTTCGCCATATATTTGCGCGGTGCCTTCGGGACATAGCTCGCGCCGAACTCCTTGCCGATGAAATTGCGGGCGCTCGCGATCGCCTCCGGTGCGAGATCGACGCCGTCGGTGCGCATATAAGTGATGAGACCCACCGCCTCACCGCCGATTTCGACACCTTCATAGAGCCGCTGGGCGAGCTGCATGGTCCGCGCGGGCGCAAAGCCGAGTTTGCGGGAGGCTTCCTGCTGGAGGGTTGAGGTCGTGAACGGCGGCGGCGGATGCCGCTTGGCGGGCTTGGCCTCGATCCCAGCCACCGAGAATTTGGCCGCGTCGAGGGCCGCCTTTAAGGCAGCCGCTTCCGCCTCCGAGCCAATGTCGAGGCGAGCGATCCGCTGGCCGTCGGCCCCCGCGAGCCGGGCAACGAAAGGCGCCCCCGCCGCGGTCCGCAAATGCGCGGCGATCGACCAATATTCGCGTGACACGAATTTTTCGATTTCGAGTTCGCGGTCGCAGACCAAGCGCAAGGCGACGGATTGCACCCGTCCAGCCGAGCGGGCGCCAGGCAATTTGCGCCATAGCACCGGCGAAAGATTGAACCCGACGAGATAATCGAGCGCGCGGCGGGCGAGATAAGCATCGACGAGCGCGGGGTCGATCTCGCGCGGATGATTGAGGGCATCGAGGATCGCGGATTTGGTGACCGCGTTGAACACGACCCGCTCCACGGCTTTGCCGCCGAGGACTTTTTTCGCCTTCAACACTTCGAGGACGTGCCAGGAAATCGCCTCGCCTTCGCGGTCGGGGTCGGTGGCTAGAATGATCCGGCTCGCGCTCTTCACCGCCTTGGCTATTTCTGCCAACCGTTTGGCTGATTTGGAATCGACATCCCAGAGCATGGCGAAATCGCCGTCCGGATCGACCGAACCATCCTTCGCCGGCAGATCGCGAACGTGGCCATAGGAAGCATAAACTTCATAGCCTTTCCCGAGATATTTGGTGATCGTCTTGGCCTTCGCCGGCGACTCGACGATGACAACATTCATGCAACGGTCCTCGTTCTTGCCAAAGAGGTTTTCCCAAAGGGTCTTTTTTCGGGCGCGCGCCCAGCGAACCCGCATAAGCTCAAAAATCGAATGGCAGCGCTCGCGCCAGTAGGCTTAGAGCCGGAGCTTGGCCTAAATTGATGGCGGGAGGATGGGGGAGCGCGGGCCTATAGTCAAATTGGAGGGGGAACGTGACAGGCAAATTGAACCATTTCATTTCAATAAGTCTTGGCCAAGCCCGAGCATAGCGCCGGTCAAGCCTCTGCTCCCAGCAAATCCTCGTGGTTTTTCGTGGCCCATTCACAGGAAATGGCCTGTACCGTGCTCGCTTGGAACGCTCGCCGGTTTTCCGGGCGTTCCACATAAAATCGCGTAGCGAAACCGGGCGGCGCGGCCCACGCCCGCGTGGCCGGCGTTATATTTTACTTTTTTAAAGACAGGCTCTGTAACTTGGGGCCTGGCGCCGCTCCCTCCGGAAAAATTTCAAAAGCGTAAACTGCTCCAGCTGCGTCGGTTGGAAATTCGACGGTCCTCCCGGCATTGCCGCTGGCGTCGGTTCGAAGGTTTCCGAGCTGGCGGAAGCATTTCAAGAAAATACGGTAGCTCGTGTTGGGAGTTACGCCCGCGAGGCGTATGGCGGCGGTGGATGTGCTACTTGTCTCGAGAGACACCGTCACGGAGCCGGCGACGACGGCTGAACCAGTGTCGGCGACGTTCTCATTGGTACAGCTGCCTTCGTCCTGTCGCACAAGAGCAACGGTAACCGCGGTCGTCGTCGAGAGCGGGAGCTGGACCGGACAGGCCGTGCCGTCCCGCGCCAAAATCGTGTAGGAATATGTCTTGTCGCCGCTGTCGGCCTTCCCGACACTTCCGATTGTTGCACCGGCCGGAGCGCTGTCGGCCGAGGTGAAATCGGCATGGTCGTTGTACCAGCAAGTCAGCGGTCGATTTTGCGCAAATGCCGCACCCGCGCAAGGTAAAACCGCCGCGCCCGTCAAAATGCTTTTCCACATGGTTTTCATGGCGTTCCGATTTTTGATGAGAGCTTTTCTCGACGGCGCTTAGACCGGTTCGCGCCGAAAATGCGACAGCACAAACAGGGTGAATCGCTTCTCGATTTTCTGAAGGCGTCCCCAAGAAGGCAATCTTTGGGGTGTGATAGGCATTTAACAACCACCGTTTGGTATATCAATCAAAATTCGCAATCCGAATTTTTGACGTGCCACCATCGATGCTCCTTGCAAAATTGTGTAAAAATCCGGGAGCCGGGAGTTTGAATCTTAATTGGGCACGAAAATATCAGAATCGGCGCGACCACAAATTATTAATTTTGTTTTAGAGCAGCGATGCGTTGTTGAATGCGAGGCGATTCAAATAGCTTCTTGAATTCTTTACCACGTCTAGGATTGGAGGAATCCTGCAGATATCCGTTGAAGTAAAACATATCCCACCAAAGCTGCTCCATTTGCTTATATAAACTTTCCAAATCCAACATTCTGTATACATACATTTTTTCTTTCAAGCCTTCATGTGAATCTGCGGGAACTACCCCTTTCAGATGTTTTGGCAAAATATCCGCTTGCCACAGAACATGATGCCGAACATTTATTACAAATAACAAATCTTCGTCGTCGGGGCAAATACCGAAACATCCATGCCCAAGCTCATTACGCTGTGCTTCTAGAGTTCTATATTCCTCTATGAGCGCGCTATAGACAGCCATTTCGTCATTTGAAATCGTACCTTCTGCGGCTGCATTAAGAGCTTCCCGTTGATTTGACCATTTGCGTAGAACTAGAAAAACTCTATGTGCGGCTTCCGAATCTGTCTTCAGCAGGATGCCAAACAGACCTCCTATTTCGTTATCAACATACGACCATATATTGATGCATCTACCAATTGCTGCCGCAAATGCAGGTCGTTCCTTAAGAGAATCAAAACCTATGGAGTATCGTTTTCCATTAAATGTCGGGAGATACGGTTGAGAAGGCATAATGCATTTCCCGCAGCCATATTGATTGACCCGTGTTTCAGGCTCTATGCACGTATTTAGATTTTGACTGACTTCTAGATTTTTATCAGGCCGCGGGAATAGTTGATCGCCGGGAATCATATCGCCATGCTTGCGGCCAGTGCCTTTGCAAAACCTTTGCAAGCCTAGCCTATCCCGGAACACTCTGGACATCGATTATCATGATCGAGTTGCATTTGGTGGCCTCATTCCTTGTTATGCGTTTCCCTATATCATAGCTGACCGCTTTTTCTTTTCGTCGGCCAGAAGCGTTAGTGCTTGTTCTCGGATTACATCCACTGCGATCAATTCGATCAATTTGCTGGCTCGTTCAAATTGGCCCACCTTGCACATAAGATCAGAAATGGAATTTAGGATCGCGCTTCTGCAATACTCGTCGTCTTACACCTCGTCGGCTTCGGCAAGGACTTTTTGAATAACATTTTCTAACATCGCGTCGGCTTTATTTGAAATCTCGGGTACTGGACTACTCTTGTCGTCTACATAAGCTTTTGCAAAATATTGGCATCTTCCTTGCGCCACCTTCCATTTTTGGACGCGTTCCCAATCGGCTACAAACTCGTTCATCTGTTGAAGTTCTTTATGGGCCACCGCTAATTCTAGCTTGGTTGCTTTGCGTTTTTCTAAATATCGCGCTGCCTTGCCCATGATGGCGAGCACGATCACAGCTATGATTATGCCTCCCGCAACGTCCAACATGAAATATCCATAGCACGCCCGGGATCGCTTGGATATTCCCGTGCCCCGCCGGGCCTCGCGGGAGACGCTTGACCGGCCGGAAACTGGTTAATATGTCGGTATATTGTACACATCCCAGATAACTATAGTGACGGGGCCGATTCCCGTCATATACAACAGGGTCGATGATCACCCCGGCGAAAGAGCCCGCATTTCCACACCGGCATCTGCTCGGGATCGAGGGGCTTTCCGCGCAAGACATCAGCTTTCTTCTCGATCTCGCCGAGGCGGCGATCGAAGTGTCGCGCCAGATCGAGAAAAAGCGCTCGACATTGCGCGGGAGGACTTTGATCAACCTCTTTTTCGAGGCTTCGACCCGGACCCAAGCATCCTTCGAACTCGCCGGCAAGCGTCTCGGCGCCGACGTCATGAACATGTCGGTGGCAACCTCGAGCATCAGGAAGGGCGAGACGCTAATCGATACGGCGATGACGCTGAACGCGATGCGGCCCGACATTATCGTGGTGCGCCATGCCCAGGCCGGCGCGGTGCATCTTTTGGCGAAAAAGGTCGATTGCGCGGTCGTCAATGCGGGCGATGGCGCGCATGAACATCCAACCCAGGCGTTGCTCGATGCGCTCACGATCAGGCGCAACAAGGGCAGGATCGAAGGTCTCACGGTCGCGATCTGCGGCGACATCCTTCATTCGCGTGTCGCGCGCTCCAATATATTGCTGCTCTCGGCGCTCGGCGCGCGGGTGCGCGTGGTCTCGCCATCGACGCTGCTGCCGCCGGGAATCGAACGCATGGGGGTCGAGGTATTCCGCGACATGCGTGCCGGGCTCAAAGGCGCCGACATCGTGATGATGCTGCGCTTGCAGCGCGAGCGGATGCAGGGCGGCTATATTCCCTCTGCCAAGGAATATTTCCGCTTTTTTGGCCTCGACGAGGCAAAGCTTTGTTACGCCAAACCCGATGCGCTGGTGATGCACCCAGGACCGATCAACCGCGGCGTCGAAATCGATTCCGCCGTCGCCGACGGGCCAAGGAGCCTCATCCGCGAGCAGGTCGAGATGGGCGTCGCGGTGCGGATCGCCGTTCTGGAGGCCCTGGCCCAGCATTTGCCCAATGGCTGAGAGCGAGTTTCGCGTGAAAAGTTCCTCGACCACCGCCATTGCCCACCGGCCGCTCGCGCTCGTCAATGCGCGGCTGATCGATCCGGCGAAACTCAGCGAGACCATGGGCGGAGTCCTTGTCGCCGATGGCTTGATCCGCGATTTTGGCGCCGCCATTATGCCGGCGAATCTTCCCGCTCACGCGCGAATCATCGATTGCGGCAGTGATTGTGTTGCGCCCGGCCTCATCGACATGTGGGCATTCATCGGCGAGCCAGGCGCCGAACATCGCGAGACGATCGCGACCGCGACCATGGCGGCGGCAGCGGGCGGTATCACGACCGTTCTTGCCCGCCCCGATACCATTCCGCCGGTTGACGAGGCGGCGGTGGTCGATTTTCTGTTGCGCCGCGCGCGCGATACCGGCCGCGTACGGGTGCTTCCCTTGGCGGCCTTGACGGCCGGCCTCGACGGCGCGGAGATTGCCGAGATCGGCCTGTTGCAACTGGCAGGGGCGGTAGCGTTCAGCGATGGCGCGCGAGCGATCCGCAACGCCCGTGTCATGCGCCACGTCATGCAGTACGCCCGCGATTTCGATGCTCTCGTCATTCATTACGCGGAAGATCGCGATCTAGCAGGCGAGGGCGTGATGAACGAAGGCGAATTCGCCTCGCGCCTCGGCCTTGGCGGAATTGCGCGCGAGGCGGAAGCAATCATGCTCGATCGCGACATAAGGCTCGTGAACTTGACCCGCGCGCGCTACCATGCCGCGCTCGTCACGACGGCGCTTTCCCTGGACATTATCGCCAAAGCCAAGACCGATGGCTTGGCTGTCACCTGCGCCACCTCAATCAACCATCTGACCCTCAACGAAAACGACATCGGCGATTACCGGACGTTTTTGAAACTCTCGCCGCCTTTGCGCCACGAAGACGAGCGGCGCGCGCTCGTCGCGGCTTTGGAGTCGGGCCTCATCGACGCCGTCGTTTCGGACCATAACCCGCAGGATGTCGAAACCAAACGCCTGCCGTTCACCGAGGCGGAAGATGGCGCGATTGGCTTGGAGACGATGCTTTCGGCGGGCCTGCGGCTCGTACATTCCGGGGAAATTCCGCTCGCGCGTCTCATTGCCGCCATGACCATCCGGCCGGCCGAGATCCTCGGTCTGCCGCAAGGAAGGCTTGAAGTGGGCGCGCCGGCCGATCTCATCCGCTTCGACCCCGACGAGCCCTATGTGGTCGACCCATTGCTGCTGCACTCGCGCTGCAAGAACACGCCCTTCGACGAGGCGCGCATGGAGGGCAAGGTAAAGCTTACCCTGGTCGCGGGCGAGGTCGTTTTCGAAGCGGAGTAAAGTCCTTGACCGCCACCGGGGCGAGCCTTGGCCGGATAGAAAAGCGGATTGGCTGGATTTCGTCGTGGATGACGCCGGTCGATAGAGTTCAGAAGAATGACGCATGAGGTATCGCTACAGCCCAACGTTGCTCGCATCCATCGCGGGCGGCGTCCCTTTGGGCCGCAATCATGCCGCGACAGTATCCACTCGCCCGATCGTGATCTTGGCGACGGAGGTATAAAATGGCGGCAGAGTTGCCACTAAGGCATCGATTTTCGGATCGCACGCCACCTCCAGGAAACCGAAGGCGGGAAGTCGATGGGCCAGATGACTGCTTTCGAAAAATGATCCCACCGCGCCGAGTTCCATCACTGCCTTAGCGGAAACGTCGGGCGCCCGCAGCTTGATCAACGAGCATTTGCGTTGATGGGGGAGCCGCAGCCGAAGCTGTATCCAAGCGGAATTTCGGAGCCAGACATAGGCTCGAATCAGTTCTAGGACGCTCGATCTTGCGGGAGACAGTTGTTCGTGTCCCTCGGCCGCCAGCAAGACCGCGCTTGCCTCATTGATGAGAACGCAGCCATCATCCCTCAAGAGGGCGGCTCCTTGATGGGAAGAAAAGTCTTCCAACGTCACGCGTTCCTCCGGCAAGCGCACGCCATCAGGCAGCTTTCCAGCAAAGGCATTCAGGTTCCGCCAATTTTCGGAGGAGATTTCATACGCGTTCGAAGAGGCGTTTGCCGCTTCGTCTTCGGAGCCTGAAATAAGACCGCGCGTGCGCTCGAGCGAACGCTGAAAGCAAAGCTCGGCTTCATTGAGAAGTTGAGACGGCACGTCTTCCGACAAAACGGGTGAAACATGACCAGCTGTTCCTAACCTCCCCCGAACTTGAAAAAGCCCGAAGGTGGCCTCGGCTATTGGCCACAATTTTGGGGGAATTCGATGGGGTTGTCCCGACACATGGATTCCAGACAAAGAATCCTCGGCGAGAGCTACGCAGCTCAACCCTGCGGAAAGGATCGCTCCGGCACACATCGCACATGGATCAAGTGACGAGACAATAACGGAATCACGTGGTGCGATTGCCAAGCCTCGCGCTTGGGCCTGGAAGAGCCAATCTACAAGTTGACGCTCGGCATGAGCCGTCGGATCAAGAATCTCCCCATGATCTGCAACGGCATTTATCGCCTCAGCCAAGACATGACCGGACCGGTCCATAAGAATGCCACCCACACCGAAGGTCCCGGCCGCCGTCGCCCGTTTCGCTAACGCGACAACCCGCCGCGCCGCATGCTCGGCATTGCAAATACGGTACGATACCGAGGAAACCCCAGGCGTCTGCGTGAACATGCTCGGTTTCCTCATTTGGACATCAGGGCAGCGAGCACCGGCTAGCGGAAAGAGAAATAGACGGCCAAGAAAAAAACCAGGTGCAATGCCCCGATGACAACAATCAGATCTTGAAAAAGGCGTATAGCTGGATCCCTCCAACCAGGTAGTGGGGGGTCTGTTTCGGACGTCCGCACATCAACAGTTTTCTCGAACCTAAGTGGATAAAGAGCCTCATTCTCCAGCCAAACGCCCTTGGTCCAAACTTCATTTGCACTGTCTATTTTGTATATTATACTTGTCATTTCCGCAAAATGGCCGTTGATCGATTCGATTATAAAAAAAGCGACAAAGTAAATTAATAGTATAATGAACCCAGACAATGTTATCAATCCAGTTGATAATTTTTGTTCGCTACCATTATCAAAGTACAATCGAATAAACGTAGAGTCGAAGGCTACAGCGGCCGCGAACACTGCAAGAAAAATCGCTCCAGCCGATTGCCTATAACCGTCCAGGCGTGTTTGAATCGCCTTATATATATCTGAAATGACTTGCATTCGGATGCGAGGTTCGGTCGACAACAAGTCTCCCGAAAAAGCCCATTTATAGGGACCTTTAACTGTTTGCTTACTATCCGGCACAGTTACCCCTCCGCACAGCTGAAACCGGCCGCTGCCGAAAGGCGACGCTCACGGAAAACGGCTTGATTTAATGCTATTTAATCCGACATCCACCGGATGACGGCCTTGTTGAGGCTAAGATTGCTACTTTCGACGGATTTTGGCAATGCCAAACCCTAGACACGGGGCTCTCGTGCTCCCAACCCGTGACATTGGCGCGCCGAGCGCCGAAAATGCCGAATTTGTTGTCATCCAGACGCACCTCTTCCGTGGGTTTCGCTCGAACGCATGACAATCAAAGACTATATCGCGCGCGCGCACCTCATCAAAGACCTGAAGCAAGATTTGGGCGTCAACGATGAGGGGATCGGCGTGATCCTCTATTTGATCGACCAG
>PEFW01000042.1 GCA_002890675.1 Candidatus Methylaffinis lahnbergensis | reverse complement strand
TGGCGATCCCCGCGCCAATGCCTTTTGACGCGCCGGTCACGACCGCTATTTTACCAGACAATCTGCTCATGACTTTCCATCCTCCGAAATTCAAGTTATTTCGATAATTGTACAATTATCGAACGATCGCACTTAGGTAAGTCGGCGAGACAGGTCTTTCAAGGGCGCCCCCGCCATCACAAGGGCGTGACCGCCTTAGCCAATGCCCCCCGAAACCGCCAGCGTATCGCCGGTGAACCAACGCGATTCGTCCGACGCCAAGAACACCGCGACCGGCGCTATATCGTCCGGCCGTCCGGTCCGCCCGAGCGGCGTCGGCGCGACCAATTGTTTCTCGAAATCGCTGCCGATGAAGCCCCCAGCTTGTGTGCCTTCAGTTTCGACCGCGGCCGGATTGATCGAGTTGACGCGAATTTTCCTCGGACCCAGCTCCATCGCCACACGCGGGTCACCGTGTCCACCGCGCAGCCGACATTGATCACGCTGCCGCCTTCGTCGCCAAAGAGCTTCGCCGCCTCCTTTGTCGCCAGCAGCAGGCCCAACACGTTGATGTTGAAATGCCGGTGAAAGTCCTCTTCCGTGACCTCCTCGAGAGGCAAAAGATTATAGACGCTGGCGTTGTTGACCAGAATGTCCAGCCGGCCGAATGCTCGCTTCGTCTCTGCGAAGATTTTTTTCACATCCGCCGCCTTTGCGACATCGCCTTGCACGGCGATCGCTTTGCCGCCCTTGGCTTTAATGTCCGCAACGACGCGATCGGCGCCGTTCTTGCTCGAGGCATAGTTGATGACGACCGCCGCGCCTTTCCGCCGCGAGCCCTTTGGCGATTCCCGCGCCAACCGCTGTTTTGCCAGACAATCTGCTCATGACTTTCCATCCTCCGAAGTTCATATCACTTCGATAATTGCACAATTATCGAATGATCGGACTTAGGTTAAGTCGGCGAGACAGGTCTTTCAAGGGCGTGATGAGCACCATCAACACCAGCTCGAGCTGATCCAAGGAGAGGATCGCCGCGTCTTCGACCGTCCCCACTGATCACGGCTTCGAGCTGACCCGACCCCTCCGGATCGCCTTTGATCGTCATGCGGGTCCATTTGGATGCCGAGACAGCGGATGCCCTCGACATTAACATCGCCGCGGCAAACCGTAGAGTTTGTCCGTAATTCAAAAATGGGGCGACCCAGTACGGCTGTTATGCGATCGACGGCGCGCTGAAGCGGCGTGGCGTTCTGATGGTGCTCGGCGTGGCCGAGCGATTGACCCGGATGGTCTCTCCTCGATATGGGCGGGAAGGGGTGGCGGGGGGATGCTCGTGCCGGTCATGGCCTATCCTCGAAAGCGTTTCGGCATCCCCACACCCTCGAGCATGACCGCTTCAAATTGATGCGGTCATGCTCATTTTTCTATCGGCTGCGCGCCCTCGTCACAAGAGCGTGATCGCTTCAGCGCAAGCCGCCCGAAACCACCAGCGTATCGCCGGTGACCCAACGCGACTCGTCCGACGCCAAGAACACCGCGACCGGCGCTATATCGTCCGGCTGTCCGGTCCGCCCGAGCGGCGTTTGCGCCACAAATTGCTTCTCGAAATCGTTGCCAATGACGCCCATCGCATGTGTACCCTCAGTATCGACCAGGCCCGGATTGATCGAGTTAACCCGAATTTTCCGCGGACCCAGCTCCTTCGCCAGCACCCGGGTCACCGCGTCGACTGCGCCTTTCGTGGCGGTGTAGACGACCGTATTCGGCGAATTAAGCTCGGTCACCGCGGAGCCGATATTGATGACGCTCCGCCCTCGTCGCCAAAGAGCTTCGCCGCCTCCCGTGTCGCCAGCAGCAGGCCCAACACGTTGACGTTGAAATGCCGGTGAAAGTCCTCTTCCGTGACCTCCTCGAGAGGCAAAAAGCTATAGTAGACGCCGGCGTTGTTGACCAGAATGTCCAGCCGGCCGAACGCTTGCTTTGTCTCTGCGAAGACTTTTTTCACATCCGCCGTCTTTGCGACATCGCCTTGCACGGCGATGGCTTTGCCGCCCTTGCCTTTAATGTCCGCAACGACGCGCTCAGCACCGTCCTTGCTCGAGGCATAGTTGATGACGACCGCCGCGCCTTCCGCCGCGAGCCCTTTGGCGATCCCCGCGCCAATGCCTTTTGACGCGCCGGTCACGACCGCTATTTTACCAGACAATCTGCTCATGACTTTCCATCCTTCGATATTCACGACACTTCGATAATTGTACAATTATCGTACGATCGGGCTTAAGTAGGTCGGCGAGAGAGGTCTTTCAAGGGCGCGACAAGGCGCGATGGCAGCGGTACTGACGATGGGCTCGAGCGTCAGCTTCTAGGAGCTTGAGCGATGGTGCGTTCGTCGAGCGCCGCCAATTTGATCAGCGCGAAGAGGCCGCGATTAGAGAACAACAAAATGCTTTGTGAAAGCGACCGATCTCGGTTGCATAGCCATCTGATCCTCACTTAACGAAAGGGTGACGAAAGGTTAAAATCCGCTCCGGGTCAGCCTGAGAAACGCACGCAACGAGCATACGCTTTCCGGAATGCCTCGGATAGCTGCCGGAAGCCCGGACACAAACGTTCAGCGCCAGAAGCGGTCATGCGCTGGTCCCCGCTTGCGTTGGCGCGACCAAGAACGTTCAATGGCTGAATGAATGAGCCATGCTCTTTTGTGCTTCATGCATGAACCGTGAGGAAGAATTTCCATGAAAGGCAAGACACTGGTCATTACGGGCGGCACGTCGGGGATAGGCGAGATCGCCGCGGAACAGCTTGCGCAAATGGGGGCGCGGATCGTCTTGATCGCGCGGGACAAGTCGCGCGGAGAGGCGACCCTGACAAGGCTTCTCGAAAGGGCGCCCGGCCTCGTCCACTCGGTTCATTACGCCGATCTGGCGCGCATCTCCGAGATGAAGCGCGTGGCCGCCGAAATCGCCCACAAGGAGCCGCGCATCGACGTCTTGATCAATAACGCAGGAGCCATGTTCGCCAGCCGCCGGCTCACGGAAGATGGGCTGGAATACACCTTCGCGCTAAACCACATGGCCTATTTCGTCATCACCGAAGTGTTGCGCGAACGGCTCCTAGACTCGGCGCCGGCGCGAATCGTTAACACTGCTTCAGCCGCCCATCAAGGCGCCAGGCTGGATTTCGGAGATCTGCAATCGGTGAAGAGCTTTGGAGGCATGAAAGCCTATGGCCGCTCCAAGCTGTGCAACATTCTTTTCACGCGCGAACTCGCCCGCCGCCTGCATGGCACGGGTGTCACCGCCAATTGCCTGCATCCTGGCTTCGTCGCCACCCGCTTCGGCGACGAGAGCGGCGGCTTGATCTCGCGCTTCGTGGGGCTCGGCAAGCTCTTCGCGATTTCCTCAAAACAGGGCGCGGAAACAATCATCTATCTCGCCTCTTCGGCCGCCGTCACTGAAACGACGGGCGAATATTTCTACAAGTGCCGCCCGATAACGCCGTCGCACGCGGCGCGGGATGACCGGGATGCGTTGTTGCTCTGGGAGCGCAGCGCGGGCTTGGCGGGCCTCATGGTTTAGGAGTTTCCGGAATGCGCTCCCCATGCGGCCGGATGGGTCGAGCAGACACGATTTCCTCAACGTTGACCGCCATGAGTGGGCCTCGGAGGGAGCATAACAGTATCTTGCATGGCCCGTCGCCAGCCCCCCGCAAGGCAGTTATGGACCACCCAGCTCACTGGTTGATGAGCCAAAGAACAAGCGTCAGAACCGCACTGATCAGGAGTCCCGTAGTGATCGGAAAATAGAAGGAGAAGTTCTGATGCTCCACGACTATGTCGCCCGGCAAACGCCCCAGCTTGAGCGGGCCGATCCACCGCCACAGCAGGCCAATCGCCACCAGGACCAGCCCGAGCAGGATTAATGTCCGCGACATTCTCGTTCCTTAGTGCTTGAACAATCGCTTTCATATAGGAATTCACGGCAACGTCGCCAGCGCCGGACCGCGAGGTTGACGGTTGAAAGGGCGGGCTTTCGCAGGCGCTCTAACTATCTCTCACGAAGAGAAATCGTGTAGGGTCCGCAAATCATCAAGGAGATCGGCAAATAGAGTAAGAAAACGTTGGTCGTAAGGGATCAATGTGGCAACGTTACAATGATTAGGGTCTGGGCGTACCATACGGTTGCGGCATGTATCATTGGTGGCAGATCGGCACACTCTATCAAGTCTACCCGCGGTCTTTTCAGGATTCGAACGGTGATGGAATAGGCGATCTCGACGGCATTCGACAGCGGCTCGATTATCTCGTCTGGCTCGGCATCGATGCGATCTGGATTTCGCCGATTTATCCCTCGCCGATGCATGACTTCGGTTACGATGTCGCCGACTACTGCGGGATTGATCCGGTCTTCGGCTCGCTCGAAAGTTTTGATCGCCTCATTGATGAAGCGCATACAAAAAAGCTCAAGGTCATCCTCGACTTTGTTCCGAATCACACGTCGATCGCGCATCATTGGTTCATAGCCAGCCGCCGCTCACGTACCGATCCAAAACGCGATTGGTATATCTGGCGGGATCCGGCTCAAGGTGGTGGTCCGCCGAATAATTGGATCAGCAACTTTGGCGGTAGCGCCTGGACATGGGATAAAAGCACGGGCCAATATTACTACCACGCCTATCTTGCAGAGCAGCCTGATCTGAATTGGCGAAATCGAGACATGCGCGCCGCGATGCATGAGGCCCTGCGTTTCTGGTTGCGGCGCGGAGTCGACGGATTTCGGGTCGATGTGATGTGGCATCTCATCAAGGACGCGGCGTTTCGCGACAATCCGCCCGATCCGACCTGGACAGTGCATGATCCAGAAATCGATCGTGTGTTCCAGACCTATTCGACTGACCAGCCCGAAGTGCATGAGGTGATTGCCGGAATGCGGCAGGTAGTTGAGGAATTCGAGAACCGGGTATTGATCGGCGAAATCTATCTGCCAGTAGAAAAGCTCGTTGCTTATTACGGCAAGAACCTTATGGGCGCGCATTTGCCGTTCAACTTCCAGCTTCTGAGTACTCCCTGGGCAGCGCCGCACATCGGCGCGCTCGTTGAGCGTTATGAGGCGGTTCTGCCCGCGGGCGCCTGGCCGAATTGGGTTCTCAGCAATCACGACAGACCGCGCATTGCGGCACGAGTCGGACCGGAGCAAGCGCGGGTTGCGGTGATGCTCCTTTTGACCTTGCGCGGCACGCCAACGCTATATTACGGCGACGAACTCGGTATCGGCCACGTTGAGATAGCGCCGGACGTCATCAGGGATCCCTGGGCGAAGCGTGAGCCAGGTCTTGGCATCGGACGGGATCCCTCACGAACGCCCATGCAATGGGATGGAAGCGCTTTCGCAGGCTTTTCGATGCATGACCCCTGGCTCCCGCTCACGTTCGACTATCAGGCGCGGAATGTGGCGGCTATGAGCATCGACGAAACGTCAATCCTTTTTTTGGTGCGCAGCCTGCTTCATTATAGACGCCAACACACGTCGCTCTCCCATGGGGAGTGGCGTCTTTTGTCGCGAAATAGCAGTATCCTTGCTTATCAGCGTCATCACGGCGATAATCGGATAATCGTCGTACTCAACTATACCGCTGATCAGCAAGCTTGGTTCGTGAACACGGCAACCAAGGTGAGGGTTGCGATCTCCACACATGGCGACCGACGCGGCGAACCGGTTTTGTCAACGTTGAGACTGCGGGCCAATGAAGGCCTGCTCCTTGAGCCGGCGTGAGCGCGCAAGCCGTGCCGCCGCCTCAGGTTGTGGGCGCGTTTGGCAAGCGTTTTTCAATTTTTCGCGGAAAGAACCCGCCAATGATGGGCGCAGCGCCGAGCCCATCTATGCAATGCAAAAATGGCCACTAATTACGCCGGTTTGGGAAGTGCACAACCGTTCCGGAATGCCTCGGATAGCTGAGGGCAGCACTTACGTTCAGCGCCAGAAACGGACCTTCCCAAAAGAGCACCGGACACTCAACGATGCTTGCGTCTCCGGCCAGTACCGCAATTCGCCGCATCAATTCGTCGGTGGCTGCGCCGGGCCTCCTAAAAAGAACCGCAGCATTTCCCGTGAAGCGTTGGGTCCATGCTGATCTGTATGCGAACCTTCCGGGCTGCCGCCAGACCACGCGTGCCCCAGTCCCTCGATGGCCCAGTGTTCCACGTGGAGAACACCGCTCGCGTCCGTGATCACGGTGCGCGTGTAAGCGCGGCCTCCCGCGGAGCCGTCATGTCGCGTCTCCCGCGAGGAGTCGGCGAGGCCGGCGCGAGCTTCGGCAAGGATCATTTCGGCGTTCGACGGATGTACGATTTGATCGGACGCACCATGAAAAACAATGGTGCGAACGCGGCCATTCGCGCTCTTGAGATGACTCTTCCTTTGCGCCGGCGCCGCCGGACTCGAGGTGCCGCGCATGGCGGCAAATGCGGAAGCAACGTCGGTGGCGGACCCATAGGCGAGGCCGGAGTGAATACCTGTCGCGGCGTAAAGTTCGGGATAGGTGGCACTCATGATCGCGGCCATGGCGCCGCCAGCCGAAAGGCCCGCCACATAGACCCGCTCGGCATCGATATCGAACTCCGCCATTATCGTGCGCGTAATCCCGGCGATGATGCTCGGTTCCCCCACATCGCGCATCTGCTCAGTGGCATTGAACCAGTTCCAGCATGCGGATTGATTGGCGCTCATCGGTTGTCGGGGATAAGCGACGATGATGCCATGTTCCTCCGCAAGCCGGTTCATTCCCGTCCCCACCGCGAAGTCGTCGGGGTTTTGCGTGCAGCCGTGGAGCATGATCAGCAAAGCGAGTTTACGGCGATCCGTATGGCTTGGGACGTAGACCTTATAGTCCCTCGAACCTGCCGCGCAAGCGAAGGTTCGCGCGAGATAAGCTGCCCCATCTGGCACTGCCACCCGCGGCGCTTTCCGAGATTTCACGACCGGCGCCGAGTCAAGACCGAAGCTCGGAAGATCGCCCTGACGCAACAGCTTCAAGACCTCTCCTAATGGCCTTTTCATGCGCGCGGCGGGTCGTCGTAGAGCTGCGGCATTCCGCGAGCCAGTGCCCGCAATTCTTCCGTCTGGCCGGAGCTGTTCGAACCCTTCCGAACGCTCAGCGACATGGGCTTGCTGCTCGATCAATCGAGAACTTTCGGGCGATTGTTCGCCCGGCGAATGGGTGTGACCTGGTCCCAAGAGAGCGCGCTTTATCATCCGCGTTGCCTCAAAGACATTTTGCTTGCGGGTGAGTTCCGTGGCCTGACGGATGGCGGTGCCGAAGACGGTTTTCATTCAGTATCCTCGTTGCAAAAGTGGCGCCAGGTTGATCACCCGATGCGATCAATGAGCGCCGCCTTGACTGCCCCGCTGGCCCGAAGAGCGCCAAGGACGGTGATTGACGAGATTGTTGCAAGCGCGAGTTCGGGTGTGACGTCTTCGGCGATTGTCGCAAGCCCGATGACCTGGATGCGCAGCTTGCCGCCCGCCGCCTTCACCGCCTCCAAATCTCCGCGGCTATAGCGTCGTAAGCCAAGTTCGAGGGTGTGCCGCACAATCGATTGCTTGACGGCATCCGCGTGACTGGCGAGTTGGTTGCGGAGCGCCGTCCTGATGAAGTCGGTGCGATTGGAGTAGAAGCCCTCGCGCACCAACAAATCGATATGGCCAAGGTCGACGAATCCGACATTGATTGTGATTTTCTCAGTTTCGCCCGATTTGTCTCGCAGTCGATGGATTTCTCCGACCATCGCCCATCCTCAAATGACGCCATCCATGTGGATGGTATATAGATGGCGCACCGGACGATTACAATAGGAATCGCCTTTCGCGCCGAGTTTGAAACTGGAGAATCTGGAGAAACCAACGTTCGACACCCAAAGGATGCTCAAATCATTGGCTGAGCCCGTTACTGAAAAGACGGGTCTTTTTGCTTGCCGGATCTCGGACGATCAGCGCTTGTGCTCCTCACGCCATTTCCTGACGACGGCCAGCGCGTTCTCGATATGTTTCTCGGCGTTGGAATCGGCGTAGGCGTAAAGAATCGTCCCCTCGGGCGAAATCACATAGGAAATGCGGTTCGCGAAGACTGCGCCCGCGACCGGAATGGTGAACGCCGCGTCATAGGCCTTGATGACCGAAAAGCTCGGATCCGCGCCGACTGGGAATTTGTCGCGGCATTCCTTCGTCGAAAAGTCGCGTTGGACCTCGATCTTGTCGCCCGAAACGCCAATGACGGTCGCGCCGGCGGCCGCGAAATTCTCGATGTTTTCGGCGAATTCATGCGCCTCGATCGTGCAGACGCTCGTGAATGATTTGGGATAGAAGTAGAGAACCACGGGTCCTTTTTTCAACGCTTCGGCGAGGAAGAATTTGAACTGCTTACCGCCCTGCGCGGCGTCCACGGTGAAATCGGGCGCGACGTCGCCCGGCTTCAAAGCCGCCACTGCGGCGGTGGCGAAAAGGCCAAGACAAAGAGAGAGGCACAGGCTCAACGGCTTCACTGAGCGCATCCTTTAGTTTCGTGCTCGTCTGGCGAAAGACAAAAGTAGACCATCCGCTATTTAGGCAACACATAATGCTCCTCTCGATCCGATCAAGGATGGTCGATCGATCGCTGTCTTGACGATTCGGCGGCCTCTCATCTGGCGCATTCACGAATAGTCGTCGACGCCGGAGACGGGGACCGGGCGGGCAAAGCTGCCATCCTTGCATATCCTCGAGCGTGGAGGGGCGGAGGAAGGCAAACCTTGTCTCACGCCGGAGGCCTCCGCTTCCGCCTTCCAAGGAATTGAAGAGGGGCAATAAGCAAAGCCCGCTTCGACAAGGGCGAATAATTTGCTTGGCCAAGTCGTGAACTCTAGCGACAAAGCAGGCAAATTCCGGAGGGGCACGATCTCCGCGCGAAGCTGGTTTAGCTTATTTTCGATGCTGGAATAATCGCTTGCCAATCAGCCGACCTTTCGGACGGATCTGTCCTCATTCCGAAACGTCTTGCGATGTCCAACTAGCTTTCGTTCGTGAATATGGACGTGTTGCTCAGGATCGGGCACGGCATATCCTATGCGCTGCGCTTTGCGGCCGTGGCTTTCGAGGATTGAGATCGTGAGTGCTGCGTCGTCTGGATCAACCACATAACAGAACCCAATGCCCATGTTAAAAACTTCAAACATCTCGCTGGCATCAACATTCGCATGCTGCTGAATGAGCGTGAAGATCGGATGGGGCTCGATAAGGTGGTCAATTTCGAAACCCATCTTGGCCTCGACTCGCGCTAAGTTGAGTAGGCCATCGCTCGTGATATTTATGAGAGCTTTCACACCTTTGACTCGCTGTAAAATCTCCATAGCTTCGCGAACGTAGATGTCCGTTGGGCGCAACAGCTCTTCGCCGAGAGTTGCCCCAAGTTCGTCGAAGGTTTGATCGATGGTGTAGTTATGATTTTCAAAAAAAGCTTTGCGTGCTAAAGAGAGGCCGTTGCTATGAACGCCACTGCTTCGTACGCCTATGATCACGTCCCGCTCAGTAACACCTTTGCCGGAAATAACTTTGTCGAGGTCCACGCGACCAACCGCCATTCCCACCAAATCAAAGCCATTCACGATATCTTTAAGCTGCGCAATCTCACCCCCCGAAATTGAAATCCCGGCCATGTCGGCACCTTTGCAGAGGCCGGCACCGATGGAATCGAGCATGTTGGCGTCTGCATTTTCGATAGCAATGTAATCAACGAAAGAGAAGGGCTTTGCGCCGACGCAGATCATGTCATTTACGTTCATCGCGACGCAATCGATTCCGATCGTGTCGTACTTTCTCATGTCCTTTGCGATGATCGTCTTGGACCCGACACCGTCGGTGCATAGGGCGATGCCAACCCCATCCATCTCAATGACATTTGCAAAAAAGCCGATCGGGAGCACGACCCGGCCAGGTCCGCGCTTAGGCCACGTGCCCTGAACCCGCCTGATGATATGGTTCAGCCCCGCATCCGCTTCGGCGGTATCGACGCCGGTCTCTTTGTACACGTCCTGTCTCACGTCCACAGCCCTATTCTGCCGTCGCGGAATTCGCCTTTGAGAACGTTACCACGTCCCCGCTGTCGCTCGCCATAATACCTAGCGCCGTCTGCTTGCGCGATTGGTTCTGTCTGAGGTTGGCGCGTCGGCTGGCGCATGCCGGTTCAGGAACTCGATGACCGCGAGTTTCACCATCCGCGCGAGCGAACTGTCATGTTGGGCCGCTAACGTCGTAAGCCGCTCATGATCGCCGGATTCCAAGCGGGAATGGATTGGGACGGGAGGCGGCTTATTCGGCGACCGGTGAATCATGCCGGATTTTGGTTCATTTTGATTTGTTGATCAACCATATATGCGACCTTGGCCAAAGTGCTCCCAAATGGCTCCGACCTATGCTCGGCGCGACAAGTCCGGCTTGAACTGGTGCGTTTGAGGGCGGGCATTTTGGTCAGAACATCGCCGAAATATCGGCGGCTGCACCAAACCGGCAAGGTTCCGATTACCAACCGGCATGCCTTTGGGCCCGAGTCGGAGTACAAGGAAGGCGAACCGCTACCATGCCGTCGTGAACAAGGGGCCTGAGACACAAGACACTTTCGTGCAGCGCATACTTGGCAAGGACAAGTCGGAACGGCTGCCAATCCTGGCACTAAATGATGAGGGACATCATTGCTGGCGCCCGATATCTGATACCGAGGACGGCGCGAGCCTGACCGCCGAGGAACGCCAGGCGCTTAAGGACGAAGCAGAGGAAGCGCGGGTTTGGTTGGACGGACTCGACCGGATCAACAATTGCGGGCTTGCCGGCGCGGGCAAGCCGGGATCGCGCTCGCGGTCGATTTGTCGGCAAGGCCGTTTACATCAAGGGCAGCAATCATCCCAAGGGCCAATCCTTTCCGCGGCTGGTCAGCGATTTCGGGCTGGCGGACGCGATCGAGAGCGGGATCGTCAAGATTCCGCGTTGCCACCGGATGGCCGGACCCCAAATTTTTCCGCCTTTGGGAGCGCATCAAGGAACGCCTGCAACCGGGTGAGCCCTGCCCGAAATGCGGTAAGCCGCCAGGCCCCAACGCCGCAGCCGTCATCGCGAGGCTCGGCGCGTTCCTGGCCTTGCCGGGCGATGGAAAATGGGCGGGAAATTCATCCTCGGCCCAGCGTCCTCGCGTCATCCAAAATCCAAGCGCGGATTTTGCGCGGAAGGCACTCGCTTGACACCCATGACCCCCCTGCGATATCGCGGGCGCTTCGGCCGCTTGCGTCACCACCGGGGCGGAGTAGCTCAGCCGGCTAGAGCAGAGGAATCATAATCCTTGTGTCGGGGGTTCGAGTCCCTCCTCCGCTACCAAGCTAAATCAATATCTTAAGCAGGATTTGCGCCCCCCGAGGCGGCTTTTTCATGTCGCATCTGTTGCAAGTTATTACCATTGATTTCAAATGAGTTTCATGTACGGTCGGCAACTCCACGCGACACGGAATGCAACATGAAACGGCCGCCGGACAGCGATATCATCGAGCAGATCGTCACAGCACTTGCCCCGCTGCGCCGCTCGAAGACTCAAGCGCAGGCTCAGGTTGGGGCCAAGACGGCTATCGCAATGCTTCGCATGGAAGCTTCCCGGCCATTTCCGAACTCAGATTCCATCAAGAAGACCACGAGGAAGTTGCACGAAGCTCTTGAGCCGTTTGGTGACGGGCAGCAGATTCCGCTTAATGGGTGTGACCGGCACATGATGACGATCCGTGAGCTTCGGTCCGCCTTGGATTGGTTCGAGCACCTCGAAGGGCCGTCGTCTAAGGTTGACGTTCCCAAACATCTTGCTGCCATCCAAGCCGATTGCCTGGTCAACGAATTTTCGCAAAAGCCGCCGACCGGTGGTTATCGGGTCCGCGAAATCGCCGGCTTTCTTTATGAGGCCATCACGGGCGAGGAAGGGGCTGAGCTGAAACGGCAGGCCGCCGCTGTGCGCAGATCCTGGCGCGACCTGGAGCACTCCCGGGGCCGCTAGGTACAGTTGCGACCGTCCAACTGTACCACATCAGATTTCGAATCATGTTTGTGTAGCCCGTTGCACTCAAACGGAGCTGCCCGCCATGCCCGCAAAAGCCGCGGAACCAAATGCTGATAACAATGAAATTGACCTGATCTGGGGCGCCAAGGCGATCGGCGCCAGACTCAATCTCAGCCCTCGCGAAGCGTTTTACCAACTTGAGGCCGGCCGGATTCCGGGGGCGCGCAAGTGGGGCCGGAAATGGAGCGCAT
The DNA here is from genome assembly GCA_002890675.1 of Candidatus Methylaffinis lahnbergensis. Classification (GTDB taxonomy): domain Bacteria; phylum Pseudomonadota; class Alphaproteobacteria; order Rhizobiales; family Beijerinckiaceae; genus Methylocapsa; species Methylocapsa lahnbergensis. The sequence goes on along the minus strand of PEFW01000042.1, from coordinate 16,283 downwards.
CGGGCGCGGTTTTGCGCCGGGTTCTCACCGGGGAGGCCCCCCCAATCGATGCTTGATGAAATAGAAAAAGCGCCCCGGGCCGGGGGCGCCTTCTCTGAATTGCCTTTGCATGACGACGCTGGCAATTCGGAAATTAAGCCGCCCCGCGAAGATACGCAAATCAAATTTCAAGTTGACGCCGAAATCGCGCTCGCCTTGGCCGCCTCACATTGGCGCACGGCCGCGCTTTTTCTCAATCTGACTGCCCAATATGCTGAGGCTGGCGATTGTCTCAGCCTCGATCGTAATCGCCGTCGAGCGCGCGAACAATTCCTCGAAGCGAACGAGGTATTCCGGCAATTCCAAGAGGCAAGGGCCGCCGAAGGGGCCTCACTTTGGGCGGAGGCGTTCTTATGACGGCGCCCTTGTTCCCCCCGCGCCCCCGCCTTCGCCTCGTCGAAAAGCCGCCGCTAGCGCCGCGGCTCGAAGTCAGGATCCACGTTCTCGACGGCCGCTCGGCATTCGGCCGCAGCCGCGCCTTTCGTCTCACGCATAACGACCTTGACGAATTGATCGCGGTCGCCATGCGAATGGAACGGCGGTCATGACCGCGCTTTCCCTGCCGAAGCGCCCAAAGGGCAGGCCAAGGGCGGCGCAAAATGCCTGCTTCGACCTCGATCTCGCCGCCTGGTGCGCCGGCATCCTGGAAATCAACTCGACACTCGATTTTCGCATCTCGTCGCGCGGCTGGTGCTACATACTCGAAGAAAAAGGCGGCCTGCTCAAAGGCGACTTCGATGTGGCGCAAAAGCGGATCAACGCCTGTCGCAAATCCGGGCTTTTGCCGCTGGATATATGTTGCGACGACGACGGGCGCGCCGCCGATGGACTCGAATATCTCGATGTTGCCGATGTCGAGAAAATGGCCACTCACCTCCTCCGTTATGTCACGGGCGCGCACCGCTCTTACGATCCAATTTCATTCTGGGAGACTCAGCCGAAGTACATCGAAATGGCTACTGAGAAAATCGATCTCAAGAGCCTTTTCTCCCGCGAATGCCGTCCATATCATCTCCCCATTACAAATTTCTCGGGCTGGACCGATATCAATTCCCGTGCGGCGATGATGAAACGCTTCGCCTACTGGGAAACCAGGGGCAAGGAGTGCGTTCTACTCTACTGCGGTGATCACGACCCGGGCGGTTTGCATATCTCCGAATTCATCTGTTCGAACTTCGCCGACCTCACCGGCGCCGTAGGATGGTCACCTGAACATCTGATCATCGAGCGGTTCGGCCTCGATTACGATTTCATCGTGGCGCAAGGCCTCACTTGGATCGAAAACCTGGAGACGGGGAGCGGCAAATACCCGCTCAACGACGCGCGCCATCCGGACCATTTCAAGCCCTATGTGCAATCCTACCTGCGGCAGTTCGGCGCCCGGAAATGCGAGGCCAACGCCCTTGTTACGCGGCCTGTGGCGGGCCGGGGATTATGCCGCCGGGCAATATTCCGTCATATCGATTCGGACGCAATCCTGGAATATGAGCGGCAACTCGCCGATGCCCGCGAAGAGCTTCGTCTGGAGATCCGGCGCCAGCTGGAGGAGGGGGCGCTCTCATTATGACCGCGCGCCCATCGCTCCCTGAAATCGTCGCAAAGTTAATTCCTCGGCTCGCTCCGCCGCGGCGTTCGAGTCTGGACCGCGACGAACTCTTTGCCAAATATCCCGCCGAATTCCGGCACGGATATCTCTCCGGCTACACCGGTGAAAATCAGCTGCCGTGCGACGCGGCCGGCTACATAGTCGGGCATCATACATGGCCGCTCGAACGCAAAAACGCGTGGTTCGCCGGATGGAACCTCGGGAATTGCGAGGCGCCCAAATGAACGAGACGCCACGTCACCCCATGGACGCCATAAGAGAAGAAGCAAAAGCCAAACACAAAAAGGCGGAGGCGGATTGGCGGCGCGGCAACGGGCTTGGCGAGCAGGAAGCCACGGGCGAAGGTGTCTCCCCTGACGCGCAGGCGCAAAAACGCTTCGAGCTTATCCCGTTCGACAAAATCGCGTTCGACACGGCTCCAGCCTATCTCATCAAGGGAATTGTCCCACGCGTCGGCATTTGCGTCGTTTGGGGCCCACCAAAATGCGGCAAGTCGTTTTTCGTGTCCGACTTGCTTATGCACGCCGCGCTCAACTGGCCGTACCGTGAACGCCGCGTTCAGCAAGGCGCCGTCGTCTATTGCGCATTCGAGGGGCAAACCGGCCTTAGAAATCGAGTTGAAGCGTTCCGGCAACGCAAACTTACCGAAGGCGCGATGGGCGTTCCTTTCTACCTAATCGCTGACGCAATGAACCTCGTCGCCGATCACGGTGCGCTCATAGCGTCGATCCGCGCCACGCTCGGTGATATCAAACCGGCCGCGGTCGCACTCGACACGCTGAACCGGTCGCTTGCGGGATCGGAAAGCGATGATCGCGACATGGCCGCTTACGTGAAGGCCGCCGATACAATCCGGACCGCGTTCAACTGCGCCGTCGTTATCGTGCATCATTGCGGCCATGAAGGAACTCGGCCGCGCGGGCATAGCTCCCTCATGGGCGCTGTAGATGCTCAAATCGCCGTCAATTAATATAGCAAACTGTGATCTTTGAATAACGCCAATCGGGTGTGCGTCGCTAATTCGAGCTACAAATCCAAAATCAGAAACGGACTGGGTATCGTCAATAATCTCAAAGGCTTTTGCCACATGCTTCTCGACCGCCTTCGGTTTTGGCAAGTGCTCCTTCGCATCCCATGTTTTCCTAGGAATGATGATGCGATCCGACCCCGAAACGACTATGACGGAATCATCATTCACAATAATTTGCGGCGGTGATTGGCTGTCAAGAACTCTCGTATAAATGAATGCTGCCAGAAGACTAATGAGTAGCTCCCTCGCGTCACTCGCAAAAAAAACTTGCGAGAGACTTCAGCTTTGTTCCGATCTTTGCTCGGAAGCTACCGGGACCAATTCCCTCTATCGTTATCTCTATGCTTAAGCTTGGGTTGATCTGCCTGTTCAGCTCTAGAAGCGCTTCAGAAAGAGCAACCAAAGAAGTGGAAAAAGTGAATGCATCGACTTCATTCGGGCGCCCTCCAAAGTGGAGAACCACGTCATTTTGGGATAATGCCCGAAGGTCGATCTCAGCCATTTGAAAATCATACACAAATCCTCCTAGAATTGGAATCCATTCAAACGACCAATTACCAGTATTTTGGTCAGGCCACAGCGTGCTGCCGCCAATATCCCGAAAAGTCAACTGAAGGACCGCGCTTCATCGCCAGCCCCTAAAACCGCATGAACCTGATCGCCATTGCTAATCCAGCGATGGTCTTCGCCCATGAAGCCTCTTGCGCAGGGGCCGCCACCGGAGAATGCATAGCTCTGGTTGCCGGGCTCCGCGAGGAAACGGGATAGGATGACGGGACAGGGTGACGGGACATGGGACGGGTTCTTATAGAACCCTGTCCCGTTTGTCCCGCCTATACACCGGGATGCGCCGGGACGTTTGTCCCGTTTGTCCCGGTTAGCTTCATAGTTAAGACAAAGCTCTTCCTCGGAAAGCCAAGAGTTTGAGTTAGTAGCGGTTTTACTGGCAGTTGCCGTCGGACCCGCGATGTCTGTGGTGACCACATCCTTGAGCCGCGGGCACGATCTGTGCGCTGGAGGCCTTTTGCGACCGTAGCGCGCCTGGGGCGACGGGCATTGCAGACACCATGCCGGGTAACACCAGACAGCAAATCAGCGAAGCAATGAATGCTATGTTGCGCATGAGCGCCTCCTTCCGAGCGGCGCCGGAATGACGCCGGCGCCAAAGTAAGCCTGCGGCGACGCGATTGCAAACACGAAACTCAGTTGCCGCGCTATCCCCGAACATGCCGTGACAGGGCCGCATTATCACTCATGGCCGCTCAATCGTCGGTTCTTTCGCGGGATGACTGTGCCGCAAACTCTTCGCGATGCTACGACATTTGATGCAATTTTGCGCTGGTTTTGCGCCGACACGAATATAGAATCCCTGCCGCCTGGCCATTTGGTTTCGCTTCCGGCATCGGAGTTGCTTATATGAACTATCAGTCAGACCTTGCAAATCTGATCGGCCGCAGCCTCGACAGTGTGCAAGATCGGCCCGCGCTTGGCTGAGCCTCTTTTCATAGTTCGCGATTGAGGCTATGATTTTCGCTCGCTTTGAGCGAAGCGTCGTGACTGTCCGGATTTCTGCCATGCGGGAGAGATAGGCGCCGCCCAGCTAAATTCTTGTGGCAGCTGCGCCATAATACCGAAGAAACGAAGAGCGTGGTTTGGTGCGTTTCCATCCGTTTTTAAACCTCGTATCCGCGTCCGCGGTGCCCATTGTTGGCGTCGCGATGATGGCATTGGCCGGCGCAACAATGGCGCAAAGCCCCACTGCGGCGCCAATGAGCCCCGCTGTGGCGGCAATTTACAATTCGTCCCACACAATTAAGACCAACGTGCCAGGAGTGACGGGATTCCCTGATTTGCCACCCGGATTCGATGCGGTGAACGCTTCCCCCGCACAGCGTGCCGCCTATGGTCTGCCGCCGGCACCCCCGGCCACCGATCCGGATAGTTACAAGATATGGAAAAAAGCGATGTCCCATATCGGGCACGCAAGGCACTATACGGGGCCTCTGACAGTCACCAAGCAGTGGAGCTTGCCAATGAAGGCGGCCGGCAAGCCCACGACGAGTCCGGCTGACGGGACGACCAGCGCTATCTCTCTAAACTGGAGCGGCGTCGCCAGTACCACCAAAGCGACGGCGTGGAATACCAACAATTCGTTCTACTTAGTGCTCTCGGAATTCAATGTGCCCGCCGCTCAGGAGGCCTTCGGCTTCTGCGATGGAGCTTATGACTTGGAAGTCAGCTGGAACGGCATCGATGGCTATTCAAATGGCGATGTGCTGCAAGGCGGCAGCTATTCGCAGGCCTTCTGCAGTGGCGGCGTGACCACTACCTACTATTGCGCATGGGTAGAGTGGGCCCCGAGCTACCCCATCCTCTGCCAATTCGTCGTGAATCCCGGCGACGATCTGATTGTCGAAACCTACGCGACCGGCCCCATGCAGGGGTATGTGACTGTCTACGATCTGACCCTCGATATCTATGCAGATGTCAGCCTGGTGCCCACGGAGCCGCCCTATCTGGTCGGCAACAGCGCCGAATATATCGTGGAGCGGCCATGCTGCGTTGGCTCCAACTTTTATCCGCTGGCCAACTACATATCGGATTTCTGGGCGGGCAACACCGCCTACACGAATGCTGGCGTGCTGCGTACTCCGGGACAGACGGGGCCTAACACATCCCTCATAACCATGTTTGCTGACGACGGCGTGACTGCCATCTCCCACCCCGAGCAAATCGGGCCGCCTTACCAAATTTGGTTCAGTGACGAGCACTGTGCGTATTCCGGAGGATGTACGCCCTAACCATCCGCCGCTCTCTTCGCCGGTAATCGCTCAAACTGCTAAGCTTACCTAATTTTTTCGTCTAAGGCTTCGCTTGCGCTTCCGTCCCGCTATTGCCGCGCTCACGCCAGCGTCTCGCCAGCTTTTCCACATGACTAGCGGATTATTTATCCGCTAGTCTCAATTAATTACCAATGACTACAAGCAATTACAAAACCATGTTGCAACCGTGTTGCGTTCACGCGGCGCTCGTGCCATATGCCAGGGCATGGAAACCGCTGAAACTACCGCGCCGATACCTAGCCGGCAGCGGGCGGATGCCGCGCCGTTAGCGAGCCGTCAGCGCGCGCATCGGAGCGCGGTTAGCAACGGGACGCGGTTATTTTGCGTCGATGGCCTCGACGGCCGCTCGCAAACGGCGCTGCGATTCCGCGATCTTGTTGAGGGCATGGGAAACGACCTTGGCGGCAGCGACCGCTTGAGCGAAGGGCAAAAGCAATTAATCCGCCGCGCGGCGACTTTGTCCGTCATGAGCGAGAGCGTCGAGGCTGATTTCATTCGCAACCTGGCCTTCGATAGCGAGGCCTATGGCGTTCTCTGCGACAGATTGGGCCGCTGTCTGCAAAGGCTTGGCCTGGAACGCAAGCCCCGCGACGTGACGCCAAGCTTAAGCGCTTATCTTGCGGCGAAGGAAGCGCCATGACGAAGGGTGTTCCCAAAAAGCGCCAGCGGGCCGAGCAGCTTCGCAAGAAGCGCCTTCAGGCCGCGCCCGCGCGGGCAGCGGCGGCCAAAACGCCTCCTATCCCGATAGCGCAATGGCGCTCGCGGCCGTCTGGAGGCGTTAGCGCATGAACATTCTTGAAGCCCTCGACGATCGCAACCTCCTCGGCGCCAGCATCCGCGACGCTGAGTCCTGGAAGCCATGGCGGGCTTTGCTGGCGGCTGCTTTCGGGTTGCCACTTGATCCATACCAGGCCGAGCTTTTCCACCAATGCACGGGGCGGCGTGTGCCGCCTGGCGCGCCTGCCGCATACTTGTGGCTCGTCATAGGCCGGCGGGGCGGGAAATCCTTTGCCATGGCGCTGATCGCCGTATTCCTGGCGGTTTTCCGCGATTGGCGCAAATACCTATCGCCAGGTGAGCGTGCGATTGTCTTGCTTGTCGCGGCCGATCGCGAGCAGGCGAAAATTTTGCATCGCTACTGTCAGGGAATCCTAAGCGCGCCGATTTTGCAAAGCTTGGTTTGGAATGTCACGGCGGCCGAGATTGAACTCCAGGGCGCCGTAACGATTGAAGTTGTGACGCGCTCCTATCGCAGTGTTCGCGGGCGTTCGGTTTGCGTCGCCGTGCTGGACGAGCTGGCGTTTTGGCGAGACGATGACTCGGCCAACCCGGACGCGGAAGTCCTGAATGCGATCCGCGCCAGCATGGCGACGTTTGGTTCCGACGCCATGGTGATCGCGGGAAGCTCGCCGTATGCGCGCCGCGGTGTCCTTTGGGATGCGGTCCGTCGCTGGCATGGCAAGGATGACGCGCGCAACCTTGTCTGGCAGGCTGCGACGCGGGTTATGAACCCGACGGTATCGCAAGATTTCGTCGATGCTGAATTTGAGCGCGACCCGGCGAGTGCTGCGGCCGAGTATGGCGCCGAGTTTCGCAGCGACATTGCCGAATTCGTTAGTATGGACGTGTTGGAGGTGTGCACGCCGGACGGCCTCTTCGAGATCCCGCCAGTGTCTGGCACGGCTTACCTTGCTTTCTGCGATCCGTCCGGCGGCTCCAGCGATTCGATGACGCTGGCGATTTCTCACCACGAAGACGGGTGCGCGGTGTTGGATTGCGTTCGGGAAGTCCGGGCGCCGTTTCATCCCGAGGCCGTGGTCGAAGACTTTTGCGCGACGTTGGCGGCTTACGGCGTCGCGAAGGTGATGGGCGACCGGTACGCTGGCGAGTGGCCGCGGGAACAGTTCAAGAAACGCAATATTGACTATGTTCCGTCTGAGCGGGTGAAGTCGGATATCTATCGCGACGCTTTGCCGCTGCTCAATTCGCGCAAATGCCAATTGCTTGATATCCGCCGGCTCATATCGCAATTGCATGGTTTGGAACGCAAGACCGCTCGCGGCGGCAAGGACAGCATTGATCACGGTCCGGGGCAGCATGACGACGTTGCGAATGCGTGCGCGGGCGCGATTGTTTTGGCGAGCCATCATGAGGTGCCGCTGAATTTTCATGTGCCGACTGTCGGTCCTGCGCGGCACGAATGGATTGCGGCGGCTGGGCTTCCGCTTTCGGCCGCTGACGGCCTTGGCAACTCTTGCGATAAACCCGGGGGATGGTAACGGCGATGGAGATAGACCAATGAATGTTGAAGACGCGAAGGCCGCATTGGTTGGCCTTGAAGGCAAGCTCGCTGCCGCTAAGGATCGGCGGGACAAGATCGTTATTGAGATATCCAGCGCTTCCGCCAAGGCCGCGGCGATCGGCGGCATTGGTGACCAGAGCGCGAAGAATTCGCTCGGCCCTCTGAACAAACAGGCCGCGGCAGCCGAGAGCGAAATGGCACTCATTAGGATCGAGCTTCGCGAAGCGAAGCGCCGGTTGGAATTGGCGGAAGCGTATTCCGAGAGCGTGAAGGCGAAGCAGGCAACCGAGCGCGGCGAGGTGAAGCGCTCGGTCTTGCTTGAAATCTCCGCACCGGATGGCCGGACGATCCGCCAGTTTCATCAATCGCTGGCGGCGGCACAAAAGGCGCTGCAGCCCGGTTACGTGGTGACCGGTCAGGTTATAGGCGCGGGCGTTGTCAGTCCGATTGGGGCTGCCACGCAGTCATTCATGGCGTCGCTATTGGCTGCGCACGGCGACGAGCTTGTGGCATTTCTGGCAGAGCGTGGCATCAAGGCAGCATAGGGGAACACGAGAATGGAATTTCACAAGGTATTGCCGTCGGACGAATCGATCGTCATGTTCGCGAAGATCGCGGTGAACCAAGGCCGATCGCCGGGGATAGAGAAGCACGATTTTTACGACGCGATCGTGAAGCGCGCGGACGAGCTTCGGGCCGATGGCGAGAGCCCGCAAAAGAGTTTCGTCAAGGTGATCACGGAGGATGAAACAGGCAGGCTTTTGTACAAGGCGATGCAGATCGCGCCGGGGGCCGAAGTGAAACCCACCCCGCAACCTGCGCCGCCGAGCCGGGAAGAGTCGGCGAGGCTCCTCGGCCCCGCGCATGCGCAAATGCATTCCGCGGCGATTGATCTTCAACGTAGGATTCCCCGTTTATCTTATGAAGCGGCATATTCGAGAGTTTACACGGACCCCAGTCTCGCCGGGCTGCGTGAGAAGGTTCGCAACGAACATCTCGGCGCGAGCATGGCGGCGGTGAAGGGTTGAATTTTGGTTCGCCTCGGCGGCGTGGCGAGGGGAGATTAACGGTCTCCGCCCTTGCACCGAGAGCACGCGATTGTCTCGCGATCGCGGCGTCCTGCCTGGAAGGCGTAAGCGGCCTGCGTCCGGTCCTTTGGTTGGGGCCGCCGGGCGCTGGTCAACGCGGCGGATCGGTCACTCCGTCCGGTCCGCCGCGACAATTTTGGGTAAGGCTAAATGATTGGACCGTCAGCGCCCTCGTTCCTATATAGTGAAGATAGGAGGATCACCATGAACGGTTTTGTTGGAGCGGTCTCCCCGGACACAGGTATATTCGACGGGCGACATATATGGGGCGAACACGGCGTAGACTCAGTTTTGATCATAACGCGCACAATAACTTTCCCCGACGAATCTGAGAGCGATCGTGAGATTCATGCAGCCAATGAAGCCGTGCGGTTAGCGCAGGCCTTCGTGGCCTTTCACAAAGCTTGAGCAAATGCCTAAAGGCCATAAAGGCTTGAAGCGCCCCCGCGATTTCAGCCAAGCGGCCAAGCTCGTTGTCGATATCGCCAGCGGCGAGGTCGAGGACCGCGAGCCGAGTCCAGAAGAACGCGGTGTAGACCCAGCCGCATCGGCCGACCCACTACCCGCGAGCGCCCATTGAGCGTTCCGGCTGGTTCCATAGACAACCACCGCGCAAAAAAGCGCCCGCCGAGAGAGATCAGCGGACGCTTTCAAAGGAGCTTCCTCACGAGCCGTTATGCGCTAACGGCTGGTTGAGAGAATTACATAACGTTAAACAGTTGTCAATAATTAATCACTCACTAGCGCCCATCGGACGTTCCGGCTCGTCTTTGATTTCGCCACTGCCCCGCGCTTCGCGAGCCGTCGGGTGAGCGCCCGCGCCGCGACGATTTTCCTTGAACGCCGAATCGTCAGGCGGCGTCCCCTTTGCTTGCATGACGGCGGCCGGCGCCAGGCCAGCAAATCCACGCGGCCGAGGCTGATGCCAGGCCGGACGAGGCCGTTGAAAAGGCGCGGGCCGGAAAGCCAGAGTCTCAAGGCTCGTACTCCGTCATTGAGATGCGGATATGGAGCATTCTTTTAGCTCGATAACCCCAAGAGCATGGTCCTTTATAACTCCCCTAACATTTACAATGTCGCCCTTGTTCATTTCGGTTATTCTGGCGATATCGTTCTTGTCCGAAAATTCGCATTTAACATCGCCAAGCAACCCGCCGTCTCCAAAAAATATATTAAATGACCCTCTAAAAATTGGATTCTCGGATATACCCCTGATTGGCATTTTGGACGAAAAATGCCTCCCGGCAAAATCGCGGAAAAATCTCGCTTGATTGTTTTCATAGGTAGAGTGGATGCGTTGGATATCAGCTGAGCTTAGATCGTCATTGGTTTTTGGCGACTGTGCTGGTTCGTTAGGACGCGGCTGGACGGCTGGAGGGCTAGGCCCACTTGGTTGAACTTCCGGCCGGCTCGGCGCCTCGAATGGTGGCGGCTGTTCCGGGGCGCCCTTGTCAATGACTTGATAGACCTGCCGGAAGGTCTTGCCGTCAAAATCCATGAAAAACGTTGCCTTTTCACCCTGATCATTAAGCTGGCCTGCGAACACGATTAAACGGCTATCAAGACGGAACACGATGGAATTGTAGTCGGGGTCCATTTCGTGTTCCATTTGATAGGAATTCACGCTGGGCAAAAATACGACATGGCCAGTAAACGCATCGATTATTGCGCCAGTTTCGCAATCTGTCCCGCAACCCCACGTGACAACCCTGTAATGGCCAGCGAAATTGGCGCCCTGTTGCGCGCCTTCGCGCAGCCTAGTGCGGTATGAATACGCATGAGGATCAGATAGATCGACGCGTCCTGTCGGCCCACGATTATACTTGCGCGCCGGGAACTGTGAGAATTTTGGTAGTTGGTCGGCCTTTGCATTCGTGACACCGCAAAGAGCGAAAGCGGCAATAAACACTAGGCCGTTTAGGATGCGCGGCCCGGAAAGCCAGAACCTCATTTTTTTGTCCCTAATGAAACCATGCACTCATGCTCTTTTCGAACCATGGCCTTATCCACTTCACCTAGCAACGCGATGCACTTCGCAGACACTGTTTCCCCGTTCGCCCCGGCCGATATCGCTTCCATCGCGCACTCATCGGTGCCCGTTATTTCTGCCGCAACTTGATAAGCGGCAAGGTCGTTGCAAACGCCTGCGTCGGATGAATAGGCGCCGCTCGGCAACAGCATCACCGCCGCCGCGATCGCGAGTAACGTTTTTCTCATTTGGTTTTCCATTCAGTTGATGTCACCGCCGTCGCCTCTCGGCTTTCCGCGGACGATGTCTATCCTCTCGATAAAGCGTGCTTTCACCAGGCGTTTACGCTCACATCTTCCGCGGCGGTCGCGCCGCCGATGGCTATGCAATGATACGCAAGAATGTCGATAAGGGCGGCTGTGATTTCGTTATGAAGGCTGATTAGGTTGCCGCCGCATTCCACTGCGGCCTTCTTCGATCGCCGCCTCAATCGCGTCCTGTATTGCGCCGTATGCTTTCTTTCTCGCGCTCCGTCATTTCCTGCGCCCTCTAATAAGCCCGCCCGGCTTGAGCCGGACGCCTTGGCCGTCGTCTAGGAATTCGACGCCGGCCTTTTCCAGCGCGCCGACGATCTTCTCGCCGGTTTCAGGACGGCCGCCTAGATCACCTCCCTCGGCTTCAAGGCGCTTGATCGTCGAGATCGAGACGCCGGACATTTCGACCAGCGTCTCTTGCGACCAGCCCAGCAGCTCTCGCGCGGCCTTGATTTGTTTAATGTTTGCCATTTTTCGTACTTTTAGTATTGACAATGGGAAGCTCCAGGAACATGTCTAGTACCGTTAGTACCGATTTGCAAGGAGCAACCAATGACACGCCAAGTTTCCAAACCGAATATTTTCTGGGCGCCTTCGCTCGAAACCGCCCGGAAAATCGACGACAAGGATACGGTCAAGTCAATCGAGGCCGCTCGGTATCGTTTCACGGCAAGCATGGCCGACCTCGAGTGCTGTCACGATGAACAGGCAGGCCGGCTGCGCGCGGCGTTCGTCGCGGAAGTGGCTAGTCTCTACCAAGGCGAAGCCGGATAATCACCAGCCCTTGCCGGGAACCCGGCAGGGGACCCGCACCTCGGGGTTTCGGGGGCAGGAGTAACGAAAATGGTTAATCATCCGAATAGGAGAAAGCGCGGCCTGCCATTTCTTATAATCAGGGAGCCGGCGACGCTTTGGAATAGAGACTATGCCGACAAACCACGCCTTCGGCAATTACGGCGCGCCGTCAAGGAAGGGTGCAAGCCTTCTCGCTGGTACTATGACAATCCGGCAGACAGGGGTTCAGCGTATCGCCGGCGGTACATTGCGACTCTGGAGGTCGCGGCTGACATCATAGAGAATAGTCCTTGCGAGCAGCTGGCCGATTTCGCACGAGACTTTATCGCAAACTGTAGGGGGCAGTTACCTTTAACAGTTGCTGCTTGGATTAAGAGCATGCCGCAATCAAAAAAGAAAAGAACCCTCGCCGGCATCCCGCCTGCTCCTGGAAGTGTCAGCGACGCTGAAATGTACAATTATTTTGGCTTAGTGTCTAAACAGGAGTTCGGGCAATGAAGAAAATTCTCGCCATAGCTTTGATGCTTGCCGCTTCTCCGGCGATGGCCACTTGCGTTGTATCGGATCCCAACCCGCCGCTCAATGTTCGCGCAACGCCAAACGGCGCGCTAGAACCGTTTAAACTGCCGAACGGAAGTCAGATCGAGATAATCGATACCAAACTATCGCATGGTCGTATTTGGATTTATGTCGCAGACGCTAGTCCGCTAGGCTGGGTTTTGAAGAATCTAGTTCACTGCGATGATCACAGAGAATGGTAAGATGAAATCAATTACCCGAGACCACACGCGAGACATCCATTTTCGTTCTTGCCCTGGCGATGATCGCGAGGAGCGGATTGTGCATTGCCCAAGTCGCGCCCATCCACGGATGGCCCTGGCATAATTACTGGGTAACCGCTTTGCGCGACGTTGGCGGCGCTCCCGTCTGCACTCTCATGGCCGCTGATACAACGGGGGTTGCCGAGGCGGCAAGCGATTTCGAGATTTGCCTCGGGCAACTTGAATTGATCGCCCATTCACAATCGCCGCCGGCAAATGGGAAGACACCGGAATAAGGCGGCGCAACTCTCGAAGCGACGAGCGAGGCTTTTGAAGCGAAGGGCGTCATGAGGTAACACAATGTCGGTCAGAAAGCGCACATGGAAAACAGCGGCCGGCGAAGAGCGCCAGGCTTGGATTGTCGATTATGCCGATCAGGCTGGAAAGCGTCGGATGAAGACTTTCCGCCTCAAAAAGGAAGCCGACGCCTTCGAAACCAGGTCAAGATTTGAGATCACACAAGGGACTCACACGCCAGACAGCGCCAGCATCACGATTGCCGAGGCGGCGGATCTGTGGATTGAAACGTGCGCGGGGCGCCGCCTGGAGCGCAGCACGATCGACAGCTACCGGCAGCACATCAAGTTTCACATCCGGTCATTCATCGGCAAGATCAAGCTTTCGCAAGTCACGCCGCCGCTCGTCCGCGAATTCGAGGATAGATTGCGGCGGGGCGATCCGGCGCCAGGCGAGGCCGTTGGCGCCGCGCGGTCGCATGCGATGGTGCGAAAGATTACCGGGAGCCTTGGAGCTCTCATGGCCGATGCGCAAGAGCGTGGGCTCGTGGCGCGCAACGTTGTCCGTGAGTTGAGGTCGCGCCGGCAGAAAGGCGCCGACAGCCGCGCGGACAGGCGCCAGAATGGCCACCTGAAGGTTGGGGCGGATATCCCAACCCGGCAGGAAATCAAGGCCATTGTGGACCGTCTACAAGGCCGATGGCGGCCTATTATTCTGACCGCAATTTTTACGGGGTTACGCTCTTCGGAGCTGCGCGGGCTGCGCTGGGCCGATATCGATTTCAAGAGTAATGAGCTTCATGTCCGGCAGCGCGTCGACCAATACCGGGAATTTGGCGCGCCGAAGTCCGAGTCGGGCGAGCGCACGATACCGTTACCGCCGCTCGTCGCGAACACGCTCAAGGAATGGAAACTGGCCTGCCCGAAGGGCGAGCCTGGTTTGGTGTTCCCGACGGGCAAGGGAAGCCCGGAAAACCATGCGAACCTAATCACACGGGGTCTGATACCGGCGTGCATTGCGGCCGGGGTCACGAAACCGGATGGCAAGGCGAAATACACGGGGGTGCATGCTCTCAGGCATTTTTATGCAAGCTGGTGCATCAATTCGAAGGATGACGGAGGTCTAGGGTTGTCCGCGAAGGTGGCGCAGGCGCGTCTGGGTCATTCGACCATCGCCATGACGCTTGACACCTACGGGCATTTGTTTCCGCGTGGCGACGACGGGTCGGAACTTGCGGCGGCGGAAAAGTCGCTCCTGGGGTGAATGCGACATATATGCGACATGGTTTGAAGTAACTTAAGCAATATCAATTGACTAGTTTCATTTTTAACGGAATCATAATCCTTGTGTCGGGGGTTCGAGTCCCTCCTCCGCTACCACTTAACCATCCAAGTAATTCCAGCAATATCCCGAAGCCCGTGTAACTGCGGGCTTTTTCTTTGGTTTTCGGTCCAGTAAGGGGCTGCACTTTCCATTGACATCCGGGGGCGGATGGGGGCAACATTGGGGACGGGTGAGTTTCCCCGCAAGAAGTTGCCCCCATGCCATTGACCGATACCGCGATCCGTAACGCCAAGCCCGGCGAGAAGCCCATCAGGCTGTTCGATGGGCGTGGGCTGTATCTGGAAGTCTCCCCGGCCGGCGGGAAATGGTGGCGGCTGAAGTACCGGTTTGACGGAAAGGAAAAGCGGCTGTCCCTTGGCGTCTATCCCGACGTGAGCCTGAAAGACGCCCGCGACCGCCGGGACGCATCGCGCAAGCTGCTGGCCGATGGAATCGACCCCAGCGAAAATCGTAGGGCGATGAAGTCGGCGCGAGCCGACGGGGCGGCAAACAGCTTCGAGGTGGTGGCGCGGGAGTGGTTCGCCAAGTATTCCGCGACCTGGGCCGCGAATCATAGCGACCGCATCATCCGGCGTTTCGAACGCGACATCTTCCCGTGGATTGCCGGGCGACCGATTGCGGACGTGACCGCCCCCGAACTGCTGGCCGTGGTGCGGCGGATTGAGAACCGGGCGCGCTGGAAACCGCGCATCGGGCGCTGGGCAACTGCGGGCAGGTGTTCCGTTATGCCGTGGCGACCGGCCGGGCAATGCTCGATCCATGCGGCGACCTGCGCGGCGCGTTGCCCCCGGTGAAGGGTGAACACTTCGCGGCGACGACCGAGCCGAAGCGGGTTGCCGAACTGCTGCGGGCGATGGATGGCTATCAAGGCACGCTCCCAGTGCGCTGTGCCCTGCGTCTTGCCCCCTGGTATTCGTGCGTCCCGGCGAGCTACGCAAGGCCGAATGGGCGAACATCGACTTGGACGCGGCGGAATGGCGCTACACCGTGACCAAGACCAGCACCCCCCATATCGTCCCCCTCTCCCGGCAGGCCGTGGATATCCTGCGCGAACTGCAACCCCTCACTGGGCGCGAGCGCTTTGTTTTTCCGGGAGCGCGGAGCAACGGGCGGCCGATGAGCGATAACGCCATTCTCGCGGCATTGCGGCGCATGGGAATAGGCAAGGATGAAATGAGCGGACACGGCATCCGGGCGGTCGCTCGGACGATTCTTGACGAAGTGCTAGGGGTCCGCCCCGACTACATCGAACTCCAACTAGCCCATGCAGTGCGCGATCCAAACGGGCGTGCCTACAACCGGACGGCGCATCTTCCCGAGCGGCGGAAGATGATGCAGCAATGGGCCGACTATCTCGACAAGTTGAAGGCAGGGGCTGAAGTGATAACGCTGCACGGTCACATGGCTTGACGATAGCGCTTTCCGCCTCCGGGAATGTCGCGATTTCTCGCATACGGCAGGATGGGGCACTGCCATTACTGCCGTTAGAGTTCTTTCGGCACTATTGGCAGAACGTCGCGGGGCCGGTTCCAGAGCTTGTAGAGGTTGCCCGAAAGGCTGACATCGGCGCGCCAGCGGTCACGACCGGCAAGGAGCGCCGGATCAAGCGCTGGGAGCATGAGGCCGTAATCGACGCCATGCAGGACCGGCTGGACCGCACGCCGAAGAGCATGCGCGTCCGCCGCGCGACCGTCGAACACCCGTTCGGCACCCTCAAGGCCTGGATGGGCGCCACCCACTTGAAGACCAGAACCCTCGAAAAGGTCCGAACAAAGATGAGCCTCCACGTTCTGGCCTACAATCTGAAGCGTGTGATCGCCATCCTGGGTGCCCAGCCCCTGATGGAGGCCATGCGGGCCTGAGGCCGCGCCTCAAAAGCTCATGCTTCTCAGCAC
>PEFW01000041.1 GCA_002890675.1 Candidatus Methylaffinis lahnbergensis | reverse complement strand
GCCGTGAATGCCGCGCTTGCCATGATTGAGGCCGCCGCCCCGAAGGACGAGATCGAGGGAGCGCTAGCCGTTCAAATGGCCTGCACGCACACTGCAGCGATGGCGGTCCTGGCCAGGCTCGGAGGTGGGCATGGGAGTGAGCTGCGAGTGGCGGCGCTTGGATCGGCCGCGGCGCGGTTGCTAAGAGCCTATGCGACCCAGGTCGAGGTGCTTCGACGGCTTCGTCACGGTGGGCAACAGTACGTTCGCGTCGAGCACGTCTACGTCAATGACGGTGGGCAGGCCGTCATAGGCAACGTGAAACAGCCGGAAATGCGAGGTTAGCCCTGTCGGCAACCGAGCACGACGCGCCGTATCACTGGCGGTGCCAGCAACCCGCTGGGGTCGAAAAACACAAGGGTCGCTCGTCATTAAGATAGTCCGTTGAAATCGAAGGCAGACGACGACCACCGTCCGCCCTCCGAGCGCACGGCATCCGGGCGCTATCTGCAACCGGGCTTGTTCGAAAATAAGGTCGCTCAAACAAGGGAGAGCCAGATCCCTGCCGCTGCAAGCAAGCAGTAGAGATGGCGTCCCCATCTTGCCAGCGCCGGCACCGAAAATTGCCGAGACATTGGAACTGCTTAGAAGCCGGCTCGGAGATACCGCGCTCCAGCAATCGGTAATCCCCAGAATAACAAACAAGATGGGCTAGATGGATCTTTCTGGCGCAGACCTCGACAACGTTGACCAGAACGATCCTTGCGGAAGTCGGCCAGAATGCCTCGCCTGCCTCGATATCGGCGATCAGCATTTTCAGGGCTGGCCGCTCCATCGTGCCGCCGGAAAACCCGCGATTTCTCAACCCACGCAGCCGGGAAGCGACCATACCCAGCCGCCCGTCATTCCATCCTTGACCGAAGCAATTCGGAGCTTGGATTTTGCGCGGTCGATAGTTCGCAGGGAGTGCCCGGCGTCACGAGCCGCAGCCTTGCAATCCTTCGCGGGTTTCGGCCCGTCCGCAAGGAAATCGAGCAGAAAATCCTCGGCTTCGTGGCGAGCCGTGGCTTCGTCCTTGTCATCGGTTGCCTCAGCTTCTGCAAGTATATCGCGAGCATTGCCAGAAACAACTCCGCCCTTCTCCGCGAGACCAATTGCTCTCCTCGATAGCCCGGCTAGCGGAGCTGCTTCGCCAATCGCTTCTCGAAATCCGCCGCCAGGCCTGCCGCTGACGGTCTCCCGCGCTCTTGAGTCGGCCCTTGCCATGGCCGAACGGTATCATGTGGCATTTTGGCTCGACGAGCACGGCCTTCTGATCACGCAGCCGCCGCGCGATTATCGGCGCGAAGTCCAAGCCGCCGAGCGCGCTCTCATGGAACGCCGCGAGGAAATCAAAACGATCTGCTGTTGGCCGAGACGGCCCAAGGGCTATAGCGATGCTCACTGGGTCCGCGCCGCGGTGGATTCATGCCGTCTTGGCTACAATCTGTGGAGGGAGGGATGAGCGCCCATGCCTTGGTCACCGGCACCTTGTACCGCGATCCAGTCATGCGGACATCAAAGACCGGCAAGGACCGGCTCGCGCGCTCGATACAATTGCAAAGGCCGGAGCGGTATTCCGCTCGCTAATGACACATGGGCGGATACGACGACGCCGCGCGGGTTGCCACGCACAGGACACTGATCTCGGCGACAAGCAGTATAATCAATCGGGCTCCTTGTCGCGGCCTAGATACGCGGCCAATCGCTAAAATCTCGGTCTCCCCAGAGCCTCCTCGTACTGCCGCCTGATCGCATCCAGGTCGGCCGGTTCTTTGCCGATTGCCCGGCAAATATATACGTACGTGTTATACAATTCAGGAGACCGCAGAATCATGGGCTCGTCATCAGTAGCGCTCTTTCGCTTGCCATAGAGCGCTTCAAGGGCCTCAAGGCGCTTCTTTCTGCTCGACATGGGACTTCAGTTCCAGAGTTGCAATTCGCTCCTCAAGGTCGCGGACCTCAAGAACCTTCCGTGACCTTCCAGGAGCCTCAGGACCGCCTCGGCTTCCAGAGGCGTTACGCCCCCAGTCGCAACCGCGGTTAAAATCGCTGTGCTCGCCTTACCCGCATCGGCGGCGCTCTCGATCTTCGGAAGGGCAAAGGAAACGGGACGGTCCGGACAAACCGGACAAAATGCAAAATGTCCGTTTTTGTCCGGGCGACACTCATAACCGGACGGACAGGACACTCTCCTTTAGGAGTGTCCGTTTTGTCCGGGTGTCCGGACAACCTTCGCCGCAAAGCATGCTTTCCCGGCGGCGGTTTAGGAAAGGAAAAATCAGATGATGATCGACGCACAAGATGATGAGGCCGATTGGTGGCAGGGAATCGCAGACCTCGCGTATTGCCTAGACGGCAAAGCGCCGGAAGATTGGCATGCCATGCTTCACCGCGTGGCCACTACCATGGTTGTCCCGGACCCACGCGGCTCATTCGAAGATTTCAAGCCGAATGCCCTCGATCCATCCTCGGGCCTTGGCTATTGCGGCGAGCAGAGCATCGCGTCTTTCGGGACTCATCGGCGGTTTTGTGGAGGGCGCATGAAGGATGCCCTTCACGGCCGCGAAGCTTGGCGCGGTCCAGGGAAGCGTGATCGTGGTCGGTGGGTGGCAGGAAGCCATTATCGAGGCCGTGGTCTTCAGCTTGAGCCGATGCCTCGCACGTGGGAACGAGGCAGACTTCCAATGCCTGAGCCTTGACGATCACGCGCGCAACGTGGCGTTCGATTAGCTCGCGGTTCTCCCCGTCGAATCAACGGCGTAAGAGAATCACAAATATTACTCTGCTGGAATCCTCAGCCGATTCCATCAACAATGAAGCCGCTCTAGCTGTGTAAAATCTGGCTCGTGCGTGTCGTTCTCCACCTGCTCCAAGCTCCCTTCAGGGGTTGGGCGGTAGATGTTGTCCGGCAACCCTCCTCGTCGCTGACGCATGCAGTTGAAGTCGAACAGCATTGGCGTTAAGTCTGCAACGCATCCCGGATGGCATTGAAATAATCGTTCATGGTGACCGGCCTCGAGCAGCCCTCTGCGCGCGGACCGAATTCCAGTATCTGGTCCATGTTCCATAAGAAGGCGCCACCGACGCAGGCTTGCTTTCCGAAGACGGACAGATGCGCCTTCACGTCCTGCGGACAGTGTCCTTCCCATCCCTTGTAATTCTCATCGTCCTCGTAAAATCGACTCCAGTCCGACGCGAGGATGAACCTGTCGGTATTGAACGCGGGAAGCTGAGTTTTTATCGCGTTCGCCCAGTCCTGCGGATTATTTCCCCCGCCGCCGTCATAGCACTGCAGATTCCACCACGTCACGGCTCCGGCATTTGTGTGCGTGAGTTGCGCCAGCGCATCCACCCAGAATTCCATGCTCTCGTGGTCGTAGGGACAGAATGTGATGCTCAGGCCCATGTCTATCAGCATTCTGCAGAACGCCACAAACGACTTGGGTTCATAATTGTCCTCGCAATCCATATCGATGCCATCGATCGCGGGGAATGTCCGCTTGAACAACGCAAAATTCTTCTGCAGCGACGTTCCTTCGAACGAACCGTTGTTGCCGTCGTATATCTTTTCGACGGTCTCGAAGTCAACGACGGGCGACCCGCCACCGAAAGAAGCGTAAATCTCCTTTATACCTGCAGATTTTTTCAAATTAGCAAGGCGCTCTGGCCAGGACCTATCGAAGTCCGGGTTGAGCTTTCCGACATCCTTGCCGCCCAGGATAATACTTGTGTCATTGAAAAAAAACTCGGCATCGGACTGCGGATGGCCTGGCGAACTATTTGCGCCCCATCCGATGTGAAAAAGCCCGAGCATGATCGTTGTCCAGCTCGAACCTTTGATAATCTCAACGGTTTCGGTAATTTTCGATGGCCCGAGCGCCCGGCCGGCATATAGGGCGAATCTGGTATCGGTCATCGCCGCCTCCCCCAAGATCGAATCCTGACGATCGTTCGTCTGATCCGAAGTATGCACTCACGCGAGCATGAAAGTCCATTCCGAATCTGATCAGCGATGTACCGGGCAGCCGGTTCCAGCCGTCTTAGAGCCTCGCATGAGCGCGCAACGCCGAACGCTTCGAACTTGGGATGAAAAGACGATGCGCGCATTGTTGCCGCGCGGCGCGCGGGTTTGACGTGCGGCGAAATCGCGGAACGTTTCGGGTGCTGCGCGACTACGATCGAACGCAAGCTTGCCGAATTCCGCGCCCGGAAGCTGTGGATTTCAAGCGCTACGCCGTCTGCCGCTTGATCAAGGTCTTTGCGGCTGGGTCAGACCCTTCTGCCGAAGCAGATGCGGAAGAAACGGCGCGGCTTTCGCGGGCCATGGCAGAGATCATGCGCGCCAGGCTCCGCGTGGTGGCAGGCGGCGACGGCAACAAACTAAACGTCGAGTCGCCGCCGAAACCGGCCGTACCGCCGTCCCGGCATAGTCAAAAGGAAGACAGTGCGCCAGTGGTCGGCATGGGCGACCATGTGCCAATGTTTCTGCTGCGGCCGGCCAAGGTCAAGCCAGAAAAAGCACCCGAGGAAAACGACGATCCGGCTAAGAACACCCGAATGGGGTAAATTTTTAAACCCGCATTTCAGGCAGCGAAGGTTCCCCGCCGCTCAACCGCGCAACTTATTTCTTTGCGACAATTTCCTTCGCAGCCATGATCGCCGCCGTCGCCGGGGTCGCGACGACGGCGAATCATGAAATCCTTTCGCTTTGGGTAAAGCGGGCCACGAGTGGGAGTTATCATTTCAGCACGGTGATGGTCCCTTGCATGGACCCGTGAATTGTGCAGTGATACTTTATGACGCCGGCTGTGTCGAATGTCTCGGTCGCAGTTCCGGGAGGCGTGAACTCCGGCGTAGGTTTAAATGGGGGATTCCCATCCAACTGATGGGGGGCCGAGTCCGTACCCCACCATTCGACCGATTGGCCTACGTTAATTGTGACGTTCGGCTCGGCAAACACGAACCTACCGGCCTTGCGAACGATTTCGATTTTTTTATCGGCAGCCGACGCAGCCTGCTGCAGCCCGAGTACGAGGCCCATTGCTGACAGGCCGCCAAGACCTATCGAACGAAACCAATGTTTACGCATTGCACCTCTCCTTTGTCGAACTTCCACTAATGTTGAACTTCCACTAACGATCGACCCGGGTGGCAAGCGGGTCCCACACCTCGATAGGTGCCATCAGTCCATTGTCCTCATGCTTGAGAATGTGACAGTGGTATACGAATCGCCCGATTTGCTGCTTGGCATCGAAGCTCATTACGAGGAATACGGGTTTCTTGTCGTCGTTGGGTATTGGAATAGTGTCGTGCCACACAGGGTGAGATTCTGCAGTACCTGTTAGATCTTCTTCATACAATTTGTAATCCGGTTGAGGACACGGGGGCGGTATGCCTTCGCACGTATGTGACGGTGTCGGAGGTTTAATGTGATATTTGTTTTCGAGTTCGTTCCGCGTTGCCAAGCGGAACTTGATTTGATGAATGTGAAAATTGTGCAAGCCCGATGTCGGGTTGTAAAGGACCCATAATTGCTTGTGGCTGCTTTTGTGATCGAGGCGAATACAAGCATGCTTGTGCCGCTCGCCGACCCAATCGATACTATGGTCGACATTCACATACTCTTCGAAGCCGATGCCCTTGAGCCTGCCAAGAGGATTAGGAGGACTAGGAGAACCACTGTATGTCCCGATTGTTTCGCTCTCGACGGGCACGAAATCGAGCCGCTCGTCGCCTGGGACGCCGGGTGATTTAGGATGCATGATTTCGGTGCCGATGCTCCAAGTAGTCTCCCCCGCAGGATTGTCGGGTCCCTCTGTAAATGTCACGCGGCGGTGCTCTCCCTCTTCCAAGTCTCGGACACAGCCCTCAGGCAGGAGGACTTTTTGTTTCGGGACGGCAAAGAGTGAGGGGCGGATTTGCTCAATTGGTGCGTTCAAGGCGAGCGCGATGCCACTTACGGCTTTAGTCGGCTTTAACACAACCCGCGCGAGCTGAATCTCAGGCCACAAGTCGGATCCTACATCGAGCCCCTTGGTGCGCAGAAAATACACCTGCTCGTTTGAATGCGGGGTGTCATTGCGCACGTAGATTTCGGCCCGGGACGCCGACATGAACAGCAGATCGTTCACATCAAAAGCATCGACCGGTATTCCCGCGTGCCGAGGATCAATCGGTTTCGCCGGTACGACGCCGTCCAAACTCAAAATAGTTAGTGGAAGCGTCTGTGCAGGCGTCTGTCCAGTCTTACACGGAGTGTTCTCCTTACACAGCTCCAGCCAATGGGTGACGTTCGCGCTGAGATTGCCGATGCGGAGCAAAAGATTTTGATTGTCGCCGACGGTGATTGTCGGGAATCGTTGTCCATTCAGCGTGAACAGCAACGCGGACTTTTCATCTTTATTGGGCTGGCAAAAACCCTTCCGAAGCTTTGGATCGGAATTCCATTGGGAACCGTTCCAAACATCGCACGATTCAATATACCCTCGCTTTCTCGGAGCCCAATGCGCTGTTTTGTGTTGGGCAGCATCTCCAGGTAACGCACTGATTTCGTCAAGTGAGATCTCTTGCAACAAGGCGTATCTAACAATGGTCCTTTTTTTAAGGTCCTCAGTATCTTCGTCACACTTAGCTGGATCGGGTGGAACTTGCGCGCATTTTGCCCGTACGCTCGCCTTGTCCTCGCCGACTGAAAGTAGACCCGCCAGGCCTCCCATGACCTGGTCTGACGATATTCCATGCATATGCGAATGATACCAGTCCAGCCCATTGGGATGAGCAATCAAGCCTGCGCCTTCCAAGACTCGAGCGTCAAGCTGTTTCTCACCAGGTATCGGAACATTATAGTCGAAGCTGTTCGGTTTTCCCGCTTCGCGATTCTTGAGTCTGACATAAATATTGTCGCCGTTACCTTGCGAAGCGTCGATCGGCGGCCTGGCATTGTTGGGAGTAACAATTCCCCCGTGGAAGTAATGGAGATTGGTCGGATTCTCGCCCGCAGATCCCTCCGCCATGGTAAGATGGTCAATCGTCGCACCAGGCAAAAGCGGGTTTCCTTTAAGCCAGTTCTCTAGATGCGCGGCGACCGTATCGCCAGGAATGGCTTCGATAACGGGCGACAAATAGGCGCCGTTATAGTTTTCGGTTTCAACCGCGTACCCGCCTACGTTAATAACAACCGTCGTGGCGGTCAGGTTAACCTTGACTTTATGGCGCGTTCCGGCGAGCTTCGTGACCTCACAGATACCCTTTAATTCAGGTGGTATTGGTTTTACAGGGGAGCACACCGCAGGTTGGATAAGCTCGGGCGAAGAGTCTTCCGCACGTGCCGCCTGTATCAGGAGGCCTAGGGCAAACGCGACGATGCAGGCCCCCCCGCTGACGCCCCATAAAAAGGGACTGGGGGCAGCGGCAACTACGCTGCCCATTCTCGCACCCTCCCGCAACCTCTCAAGCCGGATCATCCTTGCAGCCCCCCTAGGTAAACGAACCTCGTTAGGATCAGAACCCGCGCCTTAGCCGGCATGCACCAGATGAGAGGCGGTGCAGAGACTGAGATTGTCGCGTTTCACACACTTTGGCAAGCCTGAAACGTTATCGCTCCTTGCGGATGCGTCGCGGAGCGCGCCGTCGCCCGGTCGCGCGCCGAATACCTCTGCCGTGGTTTGCGATGGAACGGGTGACACGCGAACGCCTTACGCTGTCGAGGCAATGGGCGACGGCCGCAACTCGGCGATGAGCCGCAAGATTTCGGCGAACAGGTTTCGGGGTATTGAGACCTCGGCCATCTGGAATGCGACATAGCGGCCGTGGCTCACGACCTTCGCGCCAATCTTGATCAGCCTTTCCTTCAGACTGGTGAGCGACCAGTCTTTGATCGGCTCGGGCGTCGCCAGCGTGCGCAGGAAGTTACCGAGATTATAGGCGAGCGCGTGAAGTTGGAGGCGGACCGCGTTCGCGGCGAAAGAGTGGCAGGAAAGACGGGTCCATCGGATCGCGCCCTTGCCCTCCTTGATCCATTGTTCGCACGTGCCGCGCTTGTTGTAGAAGGTGACGACATTTTCGGGAGGCCGCGCCATGTTGGTGATGATAAAGCCAACACGCGGATACAGTTCGCTCGGATGCCATTCGACCTTGGCGACGATACGGCGCGGCTTTGTCCAACTTCCAGCCTGATAGGTGAAGTTCGCGTAGGAGCGCCGGACGTCAAGAGAGGGGCGGCCGACAGGACGCTTGAGAAGATAGCCGATGCGTTCCTGCAAGACGCGGTTGGCGGGCAGTCGGATGGCGTATTTGATCCCTTCGCCTTCGAGGTACTGATAGACCTCGGGATTGGCGAACCCGGCGTCGGCCGGAAATGGATGCGCGAGACCTTGCCGCGATAGCGCGCCACGACCGGCTTCAAGACGCCTTCCCAGCCGTCGGCGCTGTGCATGTTGCCGGGCCGCAGGGCGCAGCGCTCCAGATCGCCATATTGGTTGAACACGAACAGCGGATGATAACAGGTGCATTCGTAATGTCCGTTCCAGACGCTCATCTCTTGTTCGCCGTGGGTCGGGCTGACGCTCGAATCCATGTCCAGGACAACGCCCTTGGGCGGACGGCGAGCATGAACGCGGTCGATCCATTGTCCCGAAAGATCGGCAAGCGCCGAGAGGTTCTTTTCAGCCCCGAGCCAGCGCGTCTCGAAGCGACCCATCTGGCTTGCCGACGCCGCAACGCCTGAAGCCGCTTTTCCGCCGACGATCCAACGTATCGCCGGATCATGCCGAAGCCGTCCCGCGTCGTTCACATCCTCGTATCCGGCCAACCGCCCGAACACAGCCTGTCGCACATCCCGACCAGCGCGTGATGGCCGTTCTTGCCGGTGCGCGCGTCGGCCAGCCTCTCACGCGCCATCGCGCTCAGCCCGAGCGCGTCGTCAAGTTCACGGTAGGCGAGCAAACCGGCGTCCGACGTGACGACCGAACCGCGAAATTGAAGCCTCAGCCGGCGGTCGAAATCCAGTCTCAGCGCCTCGTCATTCGATTCACCCGCCGGGTTCGCCATGACATCAGCTCTCAAATCAGCCTAACAATTTGATTATTATAGCTGAATCGTCCAGGAAGCGCCTCAAATTATAGGGTCATTTGGCGAATGCGGGCTAAAACTCGCGACCTGGGGCGCGGTCGAGACGATGGCCAAAAGGGTCATGGCCGAATCCGAGGAGCGGGCGCAGCGGGATGACTTCGCCGAATTCCTTCTTTCCGGCAAAGGATCAAAGGCCCTCGTCAGGATCGGGGGCTCAATCTTCCGAATCGAGGATTGACATGCTGGCGGGCAGCGCTGAAACGTCGCCCGCCAACTCCGCAGGTGACAAGCCACGATTCCGGGCGTAGCATAGAATGAACAAGCACGGAGGACGAACGATGATGGACCTGGAGCACCAACGCATCACCAAAGAAAAATTGCAGGAAGCCAAGATCGATACCGAGAAAATCGAAAAGTTCGTAGAGTTATTCCCAAATGGAGCCAGAGGCACCGCGGAGAACTTCTGCGCAGCAGGGCTTTCTTTTAAAGACTTACTGAAGATTCACGCGGCATTCTTTAGGCCGCCAATTCGCAGCCACGACCCTCGGCTTGATTTTCTATGAGTTTACAGCGGCCATGGCCATGGGCCTACCTGTGGGAAAAGCGGTAGCCCAGCGTCGTTTGGCCCGCCCAAAATCGCTTATCTCCAAGACATTGCCATTTTGCACAATCAGGGCGCCGCCCAGCAGGAATCCGAGCCAAGCATCAAAGCCGTAATTGCTATAGAGTTGCGGAAATTGCTCCGCATAGGGTTTGAAGAATTCGCGGGCGTCATCAACCGTGGCGCGGCCCACTTCGTTCAAGCGCTTTAGCGCCAAAATCTGGCTCCCAAATATTCGGTTGTACGTAAATTCGTGACCCGCTTCCAAACGGGAGTGAGCAAGGGCACGCACGAGAACCGGTTCCCTTTTCCCGGCTTCAAAGCCGTTCAGTTGTTCGCGCAGCCGTGCTTCAATGATATTGACGGCAGAACGCGGGCTGGGATCGACCGCGACCGCTTGAGGCAATTTTTCAGTTGCGGGGTTTTCAGCCGCGCCTTTCTGTTGTTCAGCCGCGTCTATCCTTGCCTTGAGGCCAAACCCTCCCAGTTCGATTTTCCGGCGCATGAACGAGGGCAACAAATCGCGCAACCCCGGCTTGAAGATCAAAGCGACGATGACAACCGCAATCGGCCATGCCATTGCCTTAGCCAGTTCAACCCACATCCTGTTTTCTCATTTGCGCCGGTTATAATTGCAAGGCGTTTTGAATGCCGGTCTGGCCGACGTTTTGTTCCTGAGCGCCGAGACCGGAGAGCAAGCCCGCGGCGTTTGTCTGCGCGCCGGCCGCGCCAAGAAGCGTATTCAAGCTGTTCTGTTGCTGCTGAATCGCGGAATTGTAGGCGTTGGAATAGGCTTGCCCGGAAGCGTTGGCGACATTCTGGTTGGTGAAATAGTTGGTGAGCGCGTCTTGCACGCCCTGGCCGGTTCCGCCATAAGCGCCTGAGAGCGTAGCAGCGGCGCCTGTCGCCTGATGTTGCTGTTGATTCGCCGTTTGTAAGTTTTGGAGCGTCGGGTTCTCGTCCATTGGATTTGCTTTGCCAGATCATCCTGGCTGATACGCCCGGCGCGGACGTCGTGGCGTGGAAATAGAAGTTGGGCAGCGAGAAGGACATCAAAAATCCCCGGTATGCCGCCGCGCCCCGGCTCTCGCCGTGCTCCGTGGCGACATGGTGGCGACAGGCCCGCTTTTTTCGCCCTGCGGGGTCCGCTATGGGTCCGCTGGCTTGAAGAGGAATTTCTGCGCATCCACCAAGTCTTTGATTTTGATGGCTGAAGAACGTGGGATCGAGCCGTGGGCGGCCTTACTCTGGATCAGTTGATTCGTTTCGGCGCCATTTCGCCAGAAGGCGGCGAGATTCTCAAAATCATCGGACGGGTGCGCTGCAATGTCTTGATCTCTGGTGGGACCGGCTCGGGAAAGACAACTCTTCTCAACTGCATGACCAATTACATCGATACCGACGAGCGCGTGATTACCTGCGAGGATGCCGCCGAACTCCAATTGCAGCAACCGCATGTGGTCCGCCTCGAAACGAGGCCGCCGAACATCGAAGGCAGCGGCGCGATTACAATGCGTGATCTCGTCAAGAACTGCCTGCGCATGCGGCCCGAACGAATCATCGTTGGCGAAGTCCGCGGTCCGGAGGCATTCGACCTGTTGCAGGCGATGAACACCGGTCACGATGGTTCGATGGGCACCTTGCACGCCAATTCGCCGCGCGAGGCGCTGAGCCGCCTCGAATCCATGATTACCATGGGTGGCTTCGCACTGCCGTCGAAAACCCTTCGGGAGATGATCGTTTCCTCTATCGATGTCATCGTCCAGGCGGCTAGGCTTCGCGATGGGTCACGCCGGATCACTCATATCGCCGAAGTTCTGGGCTTCGAGGGAGATGTCATCACGATGCAGGATCTGATGGTCTATGAGGTCACCGGAGAAGACTCCTCCGGTCGCCTGAAAGGCCGCCACCGCTCGACGGGGATTGGGCGCCCGCGGTTCTGGGAACGAGCCCGCTACTACGGCGAGGAAGAACGTTTGGCGCGGGCACTCGATGCTTCCGAACTCAACGATGCTGTCCGGTAGCCAGCAAGAAAAGGAGGCTCCGGCATGAACATGCACGTCTGGTTCGTTATGGTTCTTGCGATGATCGCGGCCGGGGGGATCGTTCACGTTTTCATCTATCCCTACCTTTCGGGAGACATCAAGGCCGAAAAGCGCGAGGCCGCGTTGCGGCCGACAGCACCCAAACGAGGCGCCGAGCGCCAGGCCGACGCCGCGAGCCGCCGTAAACAAATAACGGAAAGCATAAAGGAGCTTGAAACACGCGGCAAACGGAAGAAGCAATCCCTGGAGACGAGGATCGCTCAGGCCGGGCTCTCGTGGAGCCGCAACAAATATATCGGCGCTTCGCTCGCCTCGGCAGCTTTTTTTGGGGGGTTGATTTGGCTTTTCAGAGCCCACCCGATCGTGACCGTGGGCGCCATGGGCGTCGGAGGTTTCGGTTTTCCGGCATGGATTCTTAGCTTTTTGCGCAAGCGCCGTTTGAATAAATTCGTCAACGAATTTCCCAATGCGGTCGATATTATTATCCGGGGTGTCAAGGCGGGGCTTCCGCTCGGCGATTGTCTGCGGGTAATCGCGACGGAATCGGCCGAGCCGGTCCGGAGCGAATTCCGCCAGATCGTCGAGGCACAGGCCATGGGCTTGTCAACCGGCGAAGCCGTCGAGCGAATTGTCGAACGCGTCCCGATCGCGGAGGCGAGCTTCTTTTCGATCGTTATAAATATACAGCAAAAAGCGGGCGGCAATCTTGCCGAAGCCTTGGCAAATCTATCGGCCGTGCTGCGGGAGCGAAAAAAAATGAAAGGAAAAATCAAAGCGATGTCGGGTGAAGCCAAAGCTTCCGCCTACATTATCGGGAGCATGCCTTTCATCGTGGCCGCCATGACCTATGTCACAAGCCCGAAATATATCGAACTGTTGTGGACAACGCAGACCGGCGAACTCGTCATTGGCGGCTGCGCCGTGTGGATGGGCATCGGAATATTCGTTATGAAAAACATGATCAATTTCGACTATTAGATTGGCGGCGCTGAAACCCAGCCGTTGCCCAATTTGCTTCAACACATTTTTCCCAGATTCGCCAATAATGAGTCCCTCCCGCACGCGTGGCGCAAATGCTCGACCTGATTTACTTCAAGCTGACCGATCCGCAATTTCTGCTGAGCTCGCTTGTCGCGATCGCGACGATGCTCACGATTCTGACCGTCGCCATGCCGCTGATCGAGACCGACACTTTGAGCCAGCGCATGAAATCCGTCGCGACGGAACGGGAGCGTATGCGCGCGCGCGCGCGAGCGACTGATCGCGGATAAGAGCAAGCTTAGCCTCCGTCAGGAGACGAAAGCCTATATGAAACAAACCGTTGAGCGCTTCAGTTTGTCGAAATGGCTAGGCACTGAGAAAGCAAAAACGCAGATGGCGATGGCCGGCTTTCGCGGCCCCCAGGCGGAAGTGGCGTTTCTGTTCTACCAGCTGGTTACACCGGTCGTAAGCCTTGCGATTTCTGCCTTCTATACTTTTGTCGTGGCCCGCTTCGAGTTTGCTGTCACCATCAAATTAGGCATCGTCGTCTTGGCCATCTATATCGGCCTGAAAATGCCCGAACTTTACCTCAAGAATACGATCGGCAAACGCCAGCAATCGATGCGCCGTGCCTTTCCCGACGCCATGGATCTGTTGCTCATCTGCGTCGAGTCCGGCATGTCGATCGAACATGCCTTTCGCAAGGTCGCGGGCGAGATCGGCATCCAGTCGATACCGCTTGCCGAGGAATTGACACTGGTGACGGCGGAACTGTCGTATCTTCCCGACCGCCGCTCGGCCTATGAAAACCTCGGCCTCAGAACCGGGTTAGACACGGTGAGGCAGATCACGACCGTTCTCATTCAGGCCGAGCGTTACGGCACCCCTGTTGGCACCGCCTTGCGGGTCGTTGCCCAGGAAAGCCGCGATACTCGTATGATGCTCGCCGAAAAAAAGGCCGCGGGATTGCCGCCCAAATTGACGGTACCGATGATATTGTTTTTTCTCCCCGTGCTTTTCGCGGTTATCTTGACGCCGGCAATCATTCAGATCAAACACACGGCACCCTGAAAAACGCGAACCTCCCAGGGTCTGTTCGCACCTTTTTGGTTTCCTCGCTCTCGGGCCGGCACTTAGTCTAGAGCTTCGGTTAATGAGCGAACTCCGGACACGATTGCGTTGCCCCGGCTACCCCTCATATCCGCTCCGGGTTCCCAGCGACCGTGACGAGGAGCTTGGTGTCGCCGAAGAGGCGTTTTGAGGCCCGTTTGGCGTCTTCCATGGTCACGGCGGCGATCAGCTTGTTGCGCTCATCGAGATATTCGACGCCGAAACCTTCGGACTGCAAATTGACAAGTTGGCCAGCGATCTTGGTCGAGGTGTCAAAACGCAGCGCATAGGAACCAATCAGATATTTTTTTGCCTTATCGAGCTCTTCCTCTGTCGGCCCAAAATCCGAAAGGCTCGAGATCTCCTTCTCGATGACAGCCATCGATTCGGCGGCTCGCTCGTTCTTGGTCGAAGTGCCACCGTAAAACATGGCGGCATGATCGTAAGTCACAAGCTGCGAAAAGACCGAATAGGCCAGCCCGCGTTTCTCGCGCACCTCGCGAAATAGGCGCGCCGAAAAAATGCCGCCGCCCAAAATATGGTTGACCACCATCGCAGGGATGAAATCCGGGTCCCTGCGGGCGAGCCCCTCGCGGCCAAAGCGAATCGTCGATTGCGGCACGTCGATCACGTCGACATGACGCGTGCCCGTGCCGAAGAAAGCGCCGGGCGCGACTAAATTGAGAGAGGCCTTTTGCGGCAGCCCGCCAAACACATCGTCGAGACGACCGGCGAGTGTTGCTTCGTCGATCGCGCCAACGGCGGCGATCTTCAAATTGTCTCGCGCAAACGTCGCGGAACGCATTTGAATTAAGTTGGCGCGCGTCAGGGTGGGCAGAGTTGAAAGTTCGCCGCGCACAGGTTGGCCATAGGGATGGTTTGGATAGGCCAATGCGCGGAGGCTTCGGCCAGCGACGAAGTCAGGATCGTTCGCCTCGCGTTGCAGACCGGCGGCGATCTGTCTCACTACTCGCTCGAAGGATTCAGCGTCGAGACGCGCTTCGGTCACGGCGAGTTGCAGGAGCGCGAAGGCGCGGGCCGAATTCCGCGACAAGCTCTGCATGCGTCCAGTCAGAATGTCGCGGTCGGCGGAAAACGACATTTCGATCGCTTCCTCGTCGAGGGCGCGATGAAAGCCGTCCGAGTCATAGGCTCCAGCCCCTTCGTCGAGGAGGCCCGAAAGAAGCGTGGTGGCGCCGGGCTTCCCGGCCGGATCCTGCGTGGCGCCGCCCTTGAAAGCGAATTCAAGGGCGACGAAGGGAATCGCGTAGTCCTCGACGAGCCAAGCCTCGACGCCGCCTTTGGAGACGACCTTCTGGACAGTCGAAGCGCGTGAGGGGGTCTCAGTGGCGGCAAGCGCGGTCATGTAGTTATCCAAAGTCCAAGTATTTTAAGCAAAGGGGCGCGCACCAACAAGATCAGGGCGCGAGGGAGCCGATCATGTCCGCGCCTGTCGAGGCGGAGCAGGATTCCGCCGGCAAGAGAAAGCCCGTCACGCTTCGCCGTTTGTCGAGCCAGCGCGCCGCCTTTTTCACATCGTCAGGCGTGACCGCCTCGATCCGCTCGGGCCATTGCGCGACATCCTCAAGGCCGAGACCCACGGCGAGCGAGGCGCCATACCATTGCGCCAACGTCGCCTGATTATCCTGGGCGTAGACTGCCTCGGCGACGAGACGGGTTTTGGCGCGGCGGACATCCGCCTCTTGGACTCCCTGTGCGGCGCGGGCAATCGCGGCATCGATCGCGGTATCGATCGCCGCAAGGCCGACGCCCTTCGCAGGTACCGCGAAGACGTAGAAACGGGTGTCGTCGACCGCCGTGCCTTGGTAATGCGCCCCTGCCGAAACCGCGAGCTTGCCGTCCATGACCAAGCTCTTGAACAATAGGCTCGTCTGGCCGCCGCCCAACAATTGGGCGAGAACCTCCAGCGCCTCGGCCTCGCCGGGCGCGGCCGACCTATAGGATGGCACCAGAAAGGCGCTTTGGTGCGTTGGCTGCTCCACCTTTTCGTCAAGGAGCGTCACGAGACGATGCGCGCGCGGCTCGGGCTCGCGTGGACGAAACCGCTTCGGCGGCTCGCCACGGTCGGGAACGAGACCGTAATATTTTTCCGCGAGGCCGATGACGTCCTTTGCGTCTACATCGCCGGCCACGACGAGAATCGCGTTTTCGGGGGTATAGAATCGATCATAATAGGCGAGCGCGTCGGCCCGTTCGAGGCCTTCGATCTCATGCCTCCAGCCGATGATCGGCTTGCCGTAGGGATGCTGCGTAAACAGGGCCGCCTGCACGGTTTCGGTGAGCTGACTGGATGGGTCGGAATCGGTGCGCATCCGCCTTTCCTCGAGGACGACATCGCGCTCGGGCCCGACCACCTCGTCCGTAAGGACAAGGTTCTTCATCCGGTCGGCCTCATATTCCATACAGACGCCTAAGTGCTCCTTGGCGACGCGCTGGAAATAGGCGGTATAGTCATTGGAGGTAAAGGCATTCTCCTGGCCGCCGAGATCCGCGATAAGCTCTTGAAATTTGCCTAGCGGATTGGCCTTGGTGCCCTTGAACATCAAATGTTCGAGGAAATGCGCACTGCCGGACTTGCCCGGCGGATCGTCGGCGGAGCCGTTGCGATACCAAACCATATGCGTCACGACCGGTGCGCGGCGATCTGGGATGACGACGATATCCAGGCCATTTGCGAGCTTTGCCTGCGTAATCGCCGGCCCCGCCGGTTTGCCTTGCGCTTGCGCCGAAGGGTTTAGAAAGACTCTTTCCCGCGCCGCCGCGGTTTCGCCAAAAGACATTCCAGCCATCGCTTTCAAAGGCGGCCCATCGCTGTCGAGGAAACGCGCGGGAGTACCGGTTGGCCCTTTGCCGTCTCTCAAGAGGAAAGGTCTGTCCAAATATAGGATGGAATCTCAAAAAGCGGCAACGTTTTATCCGGCCGCGCCGCTTGAGCAGCTGCTAACGCTTCCCCGGCGTCTGGACGCAATCCGCCCTTCAAGGCAGCGGGGTCAATTGTCGACCGAGGTTTTGGGACGCTGCGATCGGATATAGGCTCCCGGGTCGGCGGCGTCCGGCTGGCCTTTCGGCGCTTCGATGGTTGCCTTGGCGACCCCTGTCGCCTGTCTGTAGCCCGCAGGTGGCTCGGTCAGGTATTTGCGCGGCGGCTCCGGCCCCGGCTGGACGGTATCCGGATGAAGGCCGGTCACGACGGACTTCAGAACTTTCCAAGGTGTATAGAGGCATATCGGCGTCCCGCCCGCCTCACATTCGTCGGGGGGGCCATCCGCGGGCAGTGGGCCGCGGCCTTGCTGTAACTCCGTCTGAGACATTTCGACCCGCGAATTTGGCGTCAACTGCGGCACGGGCCTTCGCGAATCCAACGCCGCGCGGCGCTCCGCGGCAATATCGGGATCTTTTGGCCAAGCTGGGCCGCGTACCGCTTCTTTCGGCGGCGGCAGATCGGTGCGCGGCGGAACGACGACCGGCGCCCTGGCCCGGTAATCGATCGAGTCTTGGTCCTTGTCGAACTTCATGCCGACGAATCCGAGCACCGAATTGAACATATTGGTGTCTTCCTCCGCCCGCGCCGGCGTCGCACTGGAAAATCCCGCAACGGACAGGAGAGCGGCCACGGCTGTTGCCAAGCCAAACCTATGTCGCAACACCCTGTCGAGGAATATAAAGTCTAGCCACTTCTTCATTCTCGAGATGCTCCGCAAATCCGCGATGTCCAAAATCTCTACACGCCTACCGTTATCGTTTTATCCGCGTTCAGGGCTTTTTAGAGGCGGCTGGCGGGCAATAAATCGTCATTCTCCGGGGGCGCGCTCGATCGATCGAGACTTGTTCGCAGGGGCAAAGGAATCGCAAATCAGGAGCGCGACGCCGGTAACGATCGCGGCATCCGCCAGATTGAAGACATACCACGAGAACGACCCGACATGAAAATGATAGAAATCGGTGACAAACCCATAGGCCAGACGGTCATAGGCGTTGCCGAGCGCGCCTCCGACAATAAAGCCAAGTCCCGAGGCGGCGGTTTTTGTCCCCGCGCGCCATAGCCAAAGGCCCAGAAACGCCGTGGCCGCAAGCGTAACGATAAGCAGTCCAAGCCGCTCCATCCCGTTTTGCGCGCGCAACAGGGAATAAGAGATGCCGGGGTTTTTGGCATAGATCACATCGAAGAAAGGAGTCAGGCGAACCGGCTGGCGCGCTTCGATTCCATAGACAAAAATAAGCCAAAGCTTGTTCGCCTGGTCGGCGGCGAGCGTGGCGCCCATCACCGATAAGCCGACAAGGCGCGGCTTCATGGCCATTGTCCCAAAGCCCGCAATTCCCGCAAAGCCCGCGCATCGCGAGGGCTCACGTCGGGAAATTCAGGATCGCTGCCAACGAGCGGGGAGATTTTCCAGGATCGCGCGCATTTTCTCCCCTCGGCCAGGGCTGGCAGAACGGCGACACCGGGGGTGCCGGCGAGCCGGAAAGCGCCCATTGGTCCCTCTCCGGCCTCGATCGCGATATTCGAGGTGATACAGACTTCGGCGAAATCGATTGTTTCGAGAACGGCGCGCAAGCCCGCGTCCGCGACAAAGACCCTTGGCGCCGCCTCGAGCGAGGAACCAATCCGCTTTTGCGCCCGCTCGATCTCCAGCGCCCCGGTGACGACCGAACGGACGCGGCGAGTTTGCTCCCATTTCTCGGCAAGCGCTTCGTCGCGCCACGCGGACGGAATTTTTGGGAACGCTTCGAGATGCACCGAGACCGCTTCGGGATAACGCGCGAGCCACGCCTCGTCCGAAGTGAAGACCAGGACCGGCGCGAGCCATAAGGTAACACAGCGGAAAATCTGCTCGATTGCCTCCAGCGCGGCGCGCCGCTTGTCGCTCGAAGGCGGTTCGCAATAGAGCGTGTCCTTGCGAATGTCGAAATAAAAGGCCGAAAGATCGGTGTTGAGGAAAGCCGTCAAGCGCGCGGCAACGCGCTTATAGTCGAAGTTCTCGTAGGCATCGTGGATCTCGGCATCCAATTCCGCTAGGCGATGCAGCATGAGTCTTTCGAGCTCGCCCATCGCCTCGAAGCCGGTCGTGTTCGCCGGGTCGTAATGGGCGAGCGAGCCTAGCATCCAGCGGATTGTGTTGCGGAGTTTCCGGTAGGTCTCGACAAAAGTTTTTAATATTTCGGGGCCGATGCGCATATCATCGGAATAATCGGAGGCCGCCACCCAGAGCCGCAAAATATCGGCGCCCGCACCCTTGATGACGGTTTGCGGCGCGGTGACGTTGCCGGCGGATTTCGACATCTTCTGGCCCTTCTCGTCGAGAACGAAGCCATGGGTCAGAACCGCGTCGTAAGGGGCGCGCCCGCGCGTGCCGCAGCATTCAAGGAGCGAGGAATGGAACCAGCCGCGATGCTGATCCGAGCCTTCGAGATACATGATTTCGTCCTGGCCGCCGTCGCGCAGCCGGTGGATGCCCGCGAGGCCCGGAAAATGCCTTGGATCGTCCAACGTGAAGGCATGGGTCGAGCCCGAATCGAACCACACGTCGAGGACGTCGTCGATCTTTTCGTATTTTTCCGGGTCATGATCCGGGGCGACGAACCGCGCGGCGACGCCTTGCGCGAACCAGGCGTCCGCGCCCTCCTGTTCGAAGGCATCGGCGATACGCCGGTTGACCCTCTCGTCGATAAGAATTTCGTTCGTGTCCTTGTTGACGAAAATCGCGATCGGCACGCCCCAGGCGCGCTGACGCGAGACCACCCAATCCGGGCGATTTGCGATCATGCCGGTGATGCGGTTCTCGCCTGCTGGCGGATACCACTTCGTGACGGCGATCTCGCGCAGCGCGATCTCGCGCAAAGTCTCATCGCCACCGATTGGCTTGTCGAGCGCGATAAACCATTGCGGCGTGTTGCGGAAGATGACCGGCTTTTTCGAGCGCCAGGAATGCGGATATTGGTGTTTTAATTTTCCGCGCGCGAGAAGATTGCCTGCTTCGATTAAGGCCTTGATGACAGCCTCGTTGGCATCGCCCTTGTTGCCCCTGTCGTCGATGACGCGGCGGCCTTCGAACCCCGGCGCTTCCTTTGTGAAGAAGCCATCGGCATCGACGGTATAGGGAATGCGCGTGTC
Source organism: Candidatus Methylaffinis lahnbergensis (assembly GCA_002890675.1). Taxonomy (GTDB): domain Bacteria; phylum Pseudomonadota; class Alphaproteobacteria; order Rhizobiales; family Beijerinckiaceae; genus Methylocapsa; species Methylocapsa lahnbergensis. Next base: position 9,140 of record PEFW01000041.1, on the reverse strand, counting down.
TATCCCTCGTGCTTCCAGCACGGATTTGTTCGCCATCCAAATATCGAAGTCGTCGCGGCCGTGGCTTGGCGCCGTGTGGACGAAGCCCGTGCCCGTATCGGCGGTGACATGATCGCCGTCGAAGAAGGGAAGTTTAAAGCCGTATCCGGGCAACTTTGCCGCGAGGGGATGCGCACAAACGATGTGGCTGAGTTCGGCAGGTGAAACGTCCCGCTCGCGTTCGAAAGCTTCGACCTTGGCTGCCTTGAATACGTTTTCAGCTAGCGCATCGGCGACAATATAAGAACTTCCACGCTTCGCCCAATTGGCGTGCGGCGCTGCCGTCACACGATAGAAGCCATAGCCGATTTTACAGGAAAAACTAATCGCTCGATTGGCCGGGATCGTCCAAGGAGTCGTGGTCCAAATAACAACACTCGCCTTGTCTTTGACCAATCGGCCAACCGCTGCATCCACGGATGCGAACGCCGTCGCATGCTCAACCGCCTCATTGTCATCAAACTTTGTCTCGCCGGTAACCTCGTCCATCCCCACACTGTCAGCACCACCATACCAGAGGAACGCTTTCGATTGATCAATTTCCTTGACCGGAAACGCCACATAAATCGCATCGCTAACGATGTCCTCGTACTCCACCTCCGCCTCGGCGAGCGCGGTTTTTTCCACGACGCTCCACATCACCGGCTTCGAGCCGCGATAAAGCGTGCTGTTCGCCGCGAATTTCATGATTTCCCGCGCGATCTGCGCCTCCGCGGCAAAGCTCATCGTCAAATAGGGGTGATCCCAATCCCCGATGACGCCAAGGCGCTGAAATTCTTGCGCTTGCACGCCAACCCAATGCTCGGCGAAGGCGCGGCATTCGCGGCGGAACTCGTTGATCGGCACGGAGTCCTTGTTTTTGCCCTTGGCGCGATAGTTTTCCTCGATCTTCCATTCGATCGGCAGGCCGTGGCAATCCCAGCCCGGAACATAATTTGAATCCTTGCCGAGCATCCGCTGCGAACGGGTCACCATGTCTTTGAGGATCTTGTTCAGCGCATGGCCGATGTGGATGTTGCCATTGGCGTAAGGCGGCCCGTCGTGGAGGACGAATTTGGGCTTCCCCCGCCCAGCCTCGGTAAGGTGCCCGTAAAGGCCGATCTCCTGCCAGCGGGCGAGTAGCTCCGGCTCTTTCTTCGGCAACCCGCCGCGCATCGGAAAATCGGTGCGCGGCAGGAAAAGGCTCTTTGAGTAATCGGGAGGGTTTTCCGCAAGGCTCCCACCACCCGCGGCGGTCGTTTGTTTGTGCATGATTGTTTCAAGGCTGCTCGCGCGGCACAGCCGCGCCGTTAGAATTAAAGAAAAAGTTCCCGGCCGGACCAATCGGCAAGCCAAGCGGCTTTGGCGCTCAGACGCGAACCGGGCCCGTAATCCGGAGCAAAAGCAGATGGGGAACGGTGGCCATACGGGTCTTCTAGCAACAGAAATGGGGCGAATAAAGTTTTTTAGGCGCCGTGGCTAAAGTGCGTTAGATGGCCACGCCCGGCCCGAAAGTTGCGGATAAGCCAAAGGAGAGCGGATTGATTGTTGATTCTTACCTCAAGGGGGGCTGTTGATTGTGCCGTTCGCCCGGCCGGGCCGCGCCTGGTGGTGTTCAATAAATTTGGCACGCGCTTGTGTCCAGCCCGGGGTAACTTGGGTGTGAAATGTTGGTAGGGTCCTTGGTGGAACGAGCCATGCCGATCCGTTGTCTTGATCCTATCCTCATCGACCGCATCGCGGCGGGCGAGGTCGTCGAGCGGCCGTCCGCCGTCGTCAAGGAACTCGTCGAGAATGCGCTCGACGCGGGCGCCAGCCGCATTGATGTCGTGCTCGAATCGGGCGGCCGGCGGCTCATCCGGGTTATCGACGATGGCAGCGGGATGGGAGGCGACGATCTCGGCCTTTCGGTCGAGCGCCATGCGACGTCGAAACTGCCAACGGGCGACCTTTCCCAAATCGCGACGCTCGGTTTTCGCGGCGAGGCGTTGCCATCGATCGGCTCCGTCGCGGCGCTCCATATTTATTCCCGTGCGCAGGGTTCACCGCACGGATTCTCGATCCGCGTCGATCAGGGCAAGAAACACGCTCTTGCTCCCTGCGGCCTGCCGCAAGGTACAAAAGTCGAGGTCCGCGATCTTTTCGCCGCGACCCCGGCGCGGTTGAAATTCTTAAAGAGCGACCGCGCCGAGGCCCGCGCCTGCGCCGATGCCGTGCAGCGCCTCGCGATGGCGAACAGGCAGGTTCGCTTTACTCTTGCCGGCACGGAGACAGCGGGCTTCGATTATTTCGCGCGGGCCGAGGGCGGCGACGCTTTGCTTAGCCGGCTGGCCGATGTCGTTGGCGAGGAGTTTCGCGCCAATTCGCTCCGCGTCGACGCGGCACGGGAAGGGATCGCGCTCAAAGGCTACGCCGGGCTTCCAACCTGGCACAAGGCGAATGCGCAGGCGCAATATCTCTTTGTCAACGGGCGGCCGGTCCGCGACAAGCTTTTGTCCGGCGCCGTGCGCGCGGCCTACATGGATTATGTGCCGCAAGGCCGCCATCCGGCACTCGTCTTGTTTGTTTCGTGCGATCCGCGCGAGGTCGATGTCAATGTACATCCGGCCAAGGCCGAAGTGCGGTTTCGCGATTCCGGCCTCGTGCGCGGGCTTCTGATCGGCGCCTTGAAACAGAGTTTGCGAGCCGCCCTCCATCGCGCGACTCCGGCAACTGGCGCGAGCGCACGCAATTTCCTCGCGCGACGCGCGAGCCCGACGAGCGCGGCGCCCGTGTATCGTGCCCCCGCCTCGGATTGGGAATGGCGAAAATCTCCGGCGTATCCGGGTTTTGCCGAGGGGGCGTCGCGAACATCCGGCGATCTTTCGCTCGGTGGCGAGACGCTTTCCGCCGATACACGCGCGCATGAGCAGCCGCCCGCGCCGGAAGATATCGAATCGTCGCTCGGCGCCGCGCGGGCGCAGATCCACGATACCTACATTGTTGCCCAGACCCGTGATGGCATCGTCATTGTCGATCAGCACGCCGCGCATGAGCGGCTTGTGTACGAAAGCCTGAAGCAGGCCCGCGCGGGCAAGAACGTCGCCCGCCAGGCGCTGCTCATTCCGGCGATCGTCGAACTGGGACAAACCGATGTGGAACGGATCGAGGACGCCGGCCCCTTGCTCGCGGAATTCGGTCTAGTTGTCGAGCCGTTCGGCCCGGGCGCGGTCGCGGTGCATGAAATGCCCGGTTTGTTGAAACGCGCCGACGCGGCAGGGCTCGTTCGCGATCTCGCCAACGCGCTTTGCGAGGACGATCGCACCTTGGCGCCGCTCGAAAAGCGGCTCGACCATGTGCTGGCCACCATGGCCTGCTACCATTCAGTGCGCTCGGGCCGCCGTCTCGGCGGCGAGGAAATGAACGCACTTTTGCGCGAGATGGAACGCACGCCTGGCTGCGGCCAATGCAACCACGGGCGGCCCACCTATGTCGAGTTGAAGCTCGCCGACGTCGAGAAACTCTTCGGCCGCAGGTAGAGCGTTTGCCACATCTGTTTCAGGACAAGAGGCCAATTTTTCCATTCGCGAGATCATAAACCCCGCCAACGATCTTTACCCCTTTGGTTTGCGCGAAGCTCGCGAGCAAGGGTTGCGCGGTTTCGAGCCGGTTCACGTTAAGCGCGACGTTTTCTGTGATCGCGGCCGCGAGAATATCCTTTGGCGACTTCGCTTTCGCGGCTTCGACCGCGGGTTTGATCGACTGAACGAGACCGGGCAAATGTCCAGGCAGCTGGGCTTCGTCCTCGACCACTTTGATCGCGGCGGCGACCGCGCCGCAGTTCGAGTGTCCAAGCACCACGACGAGCGGCACGCCCAGAAACTTCACCGCGAATTCGAGACTGGCCAGCCCATCGTCATTGGCGAAATTGCCGGCGAGCCGGACAACGAAAAGATCGCCGGGTCCTTGATCGAACGCAAATTCCGGGGCAACGCGCGAATCCGCGCAACTTAGGACCGCGGCAATCGGATATTGCGAGCGGGTCCTCTCCGCACGTCCGGCGGAAAAATCCCGATGTGCCGGCTGGTTGGCGACATAGCGGGCATTGCCCTCCATGAGGCGGCGCAGCGCCGCATCGGCATCGATCGCGTTGGGCTTCGGCTGTTCGCCAGTCCCCTCCTTTGCGCTTGCACGGCCAGCACCTGCCGCGACAGCAAATCCAGCCACCTTCAGAGCGCCGCGCCTTGTCACGCCATGGTTGCAATAAATGGAAAGGCACATATTTGAGAACTCCAAGTTTTGACGACATTTCCCGAGCACGAAGATTCGATTATAGAGCGGATTTCAATCCCTGCAGCGCCCACCCTCACGATTGTCGCTGGTGCGCGCTATGGTCAACTGTTTCGCGGCGACCCGTGCTTCCTGGCTCAATCAAGTCGAGATCTGGTTCTCGATCCTGCAAGGCAACTCGCTCAAGGACGCGTCATTCACCTTGGTCAAACAACTCAGGAAGCACATCGATGCCTTCATCGAGGCCTATAACGAAAATGCCAAGGCCTTCGCCTGGACCAATTCCAAAGTCCATCAAAAGCGCCTCAAAGCACGCTTCGCGGACCAATGATTCCGGGTAATAGCTTGACTGTTATATGCTCAGACGGAATTTGGTCCACGTTATCCCAGAGGCCGACCTCATGGCTGTCGTCAGGACGGCGGGAGTCGAACCCGGACACGCATCGGACAGTAAGTCGCTCCGAGCGCGTCACGCATCGGAATCCAATTCAGCTCGATCCAACAACAATCCAGGCGCCAGCCGCGACGAAGCCTAGTCCCGCGATGCGGGAAATCAGGCGACCGACCGGCACAATCTTTTCGATGAGCACGAAGGCAGAGATCGTGGCGATCCACAGCACATTCATTACGCCGCCGACAAACAACAGCGCCATCAACGCCCAACAGCAGCCGACGCAATGCGCGCCATGGTGCAGGCCGAGCGCCAATGCAGCCGACGGATCGCGATGGAACCCACCGTGCCGATGAATGAACAGGAGCGGCGACTGGCATTGCGCCAGACATGTATCCTTGAGCGGCGACCACTGGTAGACGCCGGCCGTGATCAGAACGATTCCGCTGAACACTTGACTAGTGCCCGCCATCATGGAGTCGAGCAAGGCCGCGCGCTCAAGTGCCCACTGCGCCGCGGTGGCGACGAGCGAGAAACCGAACCAGGCCAGAAGGTACCCGGTTGCGAACCAGCCGGTCGCCGCAAACGGCTTACCTTGCGCCGATACTTGGCGGCCGACGCGCGCGTAGATCAGAATCATCGGCGCGGCGGACGGGATCATCATGCCGACCATCATCACCGCCCACATGGCGAGCGCGTACGCGAATTCGATTGCTGTCCATGGGCTCCGCGCCGGCACCATGAGTCCGATACCGGCGGGAATCATCCGGAACCCGGTCATATCCATTCCGCCCATGCCCATGTCTGCGGCAAGCCACAGCACATAATTCCACGCGAGCGCCGTCAGCGCGGCGAGCGCCACCGTGACAACGATGCGGTCGCGCCGGAGTAAAACCTCTAAGAGCGCCTCGGTCATGGGTCGTTAGCGGATGACGCCGGTTCCGGTGATATTCAGCATTGCGAAGTGCGCGTGCGAGTCCACAAAATTGAGCTTGATGGGACCCATCGTCTTCGCCCAGCCGCGCCCGACCTCGGCCAGAGTAAATTCAAAGCCATTCGGCATGTCGAAGCGCGCGCGGTGCGGCTCCTTTGTCACCGGATTTACGATCGGCTCTCCGCGCGCTTCCACGACGCCCTGAACGATAAAACGCGCCGTACGCGCGTTCACATCGATGTCGAGGTCGATTTTGGCGAAGACCGGATCGTGAACCTTTTCAAGCATCGATCCGTAGACCTGAAAGAATGTCGCGCCTGGTTCGGTGTCCTGACCGCTCATGATGCGCAGAATAGCCTCGCGCTGCGCGGGGCTCGCGCGCTCATCGACGATGGGGACTGCTTCGCCGTGGCCCTCATGGATCGGGCCAGGCCAGGCAAACACGCCTGCGAAATTCAGCCCGTCGAGCTTAGTGTCGCCGTGGCGGCCCTCATCGACCATAATCCCGAGAACCGCCTTACAATTGCCGTGGGTCGGTAGGGCATTGAACTGGCAAGGGCAACCGTATGCGCAATTGCAGTGGGAAAAATTCCGGCCTTTGAGATGCCATTCAATGTCCGCCATTGCCGCCTCCAAACTCTTTTTGCCGAACCGCCGAGATCAAGCTAGTATTCCTCGGATGAACCAGGGATCGGTGTGAACGCTAGCATTCTGCCAGGGTACCCGGAAGCCAAAAGGCAGCGTCCGCGATGCTTCCAACTTTTTGGACGTCACAGCTATTGCTACAATTCCCTGATCGTCAGATCGGGCTGCGCCTTGTGACGCCGCGGTAAAAATTATGCTAAAAGGGTGGAATCGTCGTAAGAGTTACCCGGCAATTGTTTGCTCGCGTGCCGCCAACCGTTCGCGCCCCCGCAAGCTTCTCGCATGGTCGCGCGCCGGATACTCGGTAAAAATCCCACGTCCCCCATGGCGATTGCCGGTTTGAAGCGTTATCTCCAACCTCCGCCGGGGCTTATAAAAAAACCGGGCGGCATCGCCGCGGTTCGTGTTTCATGACGCGCATGGATCGCAAAGCGCGGCGACCCCGGCTCGAAGGGACTTAACCCGCGCGAATCATGACGAAGCGTGGCGCGGGCGCCGGATCTTCGGGCAAAACCAGCCCCTTCTCTCCTGGCCGGGAAGAGGTTATATTGCATTGCAACAACCGCGGTCCGCCAATTGTACCGGCGCATGACCGCGGCCTCGATGGACATTCGAATGGGGCAACAAATCGCGCAAGAGCAAGACCCGCGGACCGCGCGGCGCGAGGCCTGCGATCAAGCCGTCCCGCGCAAGGCCGCCTTTGCCGCGATGGCGCTCGGGTCGCTTGGCGTCGTCTACGGCGACATCGGGACGAGCCCGCTCTACGCGTTGCGCGAATCGCTTAATCATATCAAAGCCGCCGGGGTGACCGACACGGGGGTGATTGGAACCGTGTCCCTGCTCCTCTGGGCATTGTTTTTTACGGTGACCGCGAAATATGTGCTGTTTCTCATGTACGCCGACAACAAGTGCGAAGGCGGCACTTTGTCGCTGATGGCGCTGGCCCAGTCGGCGCTCGGCCATGGCGTGGCGCCGGTTTTTTTTCTCGGTGTCGCGGGGGCGGCGTTGTTTTCGGGCGACGCGGTCATCACGCCGGCGATCTCGGTTCTTTCCGCGGTTGAAGGCCTCGAGCTCGTCACGCCGGTTTTTTCAGCCTATATCCTGCCGCTCACCATCGTCATTCTGATTTCGATTTTTTGGGCGCAAAGGCGGGGGACCGCGCGCGTCGCGGCCTTCTTCGGCCCGGTCATGGCGGTTTTTTTCCTGGTGATCGGCTTTCTCGGTGCGGCCCACATCGGCGACGCGCCACGCATCCTTCAGGCCTTCAATCCGATCCATGGCTTAAGGTTTCTGTCCGGCCACGGCATGCTCGGTTTCGTGGTGCTGGGTTCGGTATTTCTTGCCGTGACCGGAGCGGAAGCGCTTTACGCGGACATGGGCCATTTCGGCCGCGCGCCCATTCAGACGGCGTGGATGGTCTTCGTGCTGCCGGCACTGACCTTGAACTATCTCGGCCAAGGGGCGCTCGTTCTCGCCGATGCGTCGGCAGTGGAAAATCCGTTTTTCCTACTCGCGCCGCACTGGGCGCTGCTGCCGCTGGTCATCCTTGCCACGGCCGCCACGGTCATCGCGAGCCAGGCCGTCATCACCGGCGCCTTCTCCATGGCCCGCCAGGCGATCCAGCTCGGACTGTTGCCGCGGATGCTGATATTGCACACCTCGGACACTCAGGAAGGCCAGATCTTCATTCCGCGCATCAACCGTCTGCTCTTGCTCGGGGTTCTCCTGCTGGTGCTTTTGTTCAAGAATTCGAGTTCGCTGGCCTCCGCCTATGGCATCGCGGTGACCGGCACGATGGTGGTGACGACCGCGCTCGCATTCATTGTGGTGTGGAAATTCTGGCATTGGCCGGTCTGGCTGGCGGCGCTGTTCGTGTCCCCATTCCTTGCGATCGATCTCGCTTTTCTTGCCGCCAATCTCTTGAAGATCGTCGATGGCGGCTGGGTGCCGCTGCTGTTCGCGGGCTGCGCGATGGTCGTGATGTGGACCTGGGTTCGTGGCACGAGGCTTCTCACGCAAAAATTCCGCCGCGATTCGATTCCGACTCCCGATCTCATCCGGATGCTGAAGAAATCGAAACCGACGCGGGTCGCCGGAACCGCGGTTTTCCTGTCGAGCACGCCCGAGATCGCGCCGTCCGCCTTGATGCATAATCTCAAACACAACAAGGTCTTGCACGAACGCGTTTGGCTTTTGTCGGTGTTGACCGAGGATACGCCCCGTGTTCCCGGAGCCAAGCGCTTTCAAATCGAAAAGCTTTCTGAGGATTTTACCCGCGTGATTCTGCACTACGGCTATATGGAAAGTCCACGCGTTCCGGCGGCGCTGGCCTCGCTGCGCAAGGTCGGCCTAAAATTCGACATCATGACGACATCGTTCTTTCTCGGCCGCTGGTCGATTAAGCCCGCGCCCAATTCGGGCATGCCCTTGTGGCAGGACAGGCTTTTTATCACGCTGTCGCGGCAAGCGGCGAACGCGACCGACTTCTTCGCGATTCCGTCGGACCGCGTCGTCGAACTCGGCGCCCAGGTGACGGTGTGATTTGCGCGGGCCGGGATCAGGATAACCAAGCAACTTGAGAAAAAACGTATGGCGTCTAAGCCGCCATCGAAATTGCGCTATTGACAAAATCAACCCTCGCTAAAAGGAAAGGTTTTCGAGCTGCTCGCGGCGCGTTCCATATTGAGGCTTAGAGCGTGATCAGGTTTAGCCGAATCGGGTTTGGGGATTCCGCTCCTGCCACGAATCTGATTCAAGCTGGCCGGGCGGAGGCTGGCAAGGATGACCAAGCCCTATTCATTGGATCTTCGGGAGAGAGTTACAGAACGGGTCGCGGCGGGAGACAGCGTGCGAGCCGTTGCCACGATCTTCACGGTGAGCGTG
>PEFW01000040.1 GCA_002890675.1 Candidatus Methylaffinis lahnbergensis | reverse complement strand
GATCACGAAGATCCAAGGAATAAGGCTTGGTCATCCATGCTGGCCTCCAATCCAGTCCCAACCTTGAATCAGCAAAAAGCCGATTTGGGAATCCCTCGCGATTCACTCAAACCTCATCCCGCTCTAGCTGGTGTGGGCTATTTCGAAGCGCTCGAAGCATTCAATGACAAAGAGTCGGCGGTCGAGAAGGGGAATCTCGCTCCGGCGCTTCGCGACCCACTGATCAAGCTCGGGCACCAGCCGGCGAAACGGCTTACGAAATTTCGCGTCTATGATGTGTCGGAAAATGACGCGATCTTGAAAGTGAATCCGTATAATAAGGGGGCGGATTGGTATTGGGTCGCGTGGGACACGGAAAGGACGCGAATCCTCGATCCTTGGAGGCCTCGTCCCTTTGTCAAGCATTATCGCCCTGTCGCAGTTTTAACTACAAAAAGCGCTCCGCCGACGTGATCGGCAACGCCGTTCATGTCATGCGCATCGCGAAGGGGGGACGCTAAGGAATCCTTGCGAGCGATAGGCGCGAAGAGCGCGCCCGCGAGGATGGCCTTAAAGGCGTTCGACGGCGCGATGCTCGGCGGCAGCGCCACCTTCCGACCGCGCCACTGTGCGCTCCGGCACATCCATCGCCAGAGTTCTGACTATCGGCACCGGCCTCCAACCCGGCCAGCGGCTTGAATCAGAATCCAGGCGATTCGGGAATCCCCGACCGATTCAGACCAGCCTCATCCCGGGTCTAGCGGCCGGCTTATCCGGCGCTTCGAGCTAAGCGCCGGACAAGGACGATCGTCAAAGATTATAGGCACGCTCGCCGTGATCGGTAATGTCGAGGCCTTCGAGCTCGGCCCCTTTCGTCGCCCTGAGGCCGATGGTCAGGTCGACGAACTTGTAGAGGATCAACGAGCCGAAACCCGACCAGCAAAGCGTGAAGAGCACATTCTTCGCCTGGATCAGTACCTGCGTGCTCATGACATAGTCGGTGGGCGACGCAAAGCCAGGTTTGATCGTGTAGTCGACCAAGCCGACGCCGCCGAGATAGGGCGCGACCAGAATACCGGTGCCGATCGCCCCGATGATGCCGCCGATGCAATGCACGCCGAACACGTCGAGGGAATCATCGTACCCGACTTTCGGCTTCACAAACGCGCAAAAGATGTAGCAAACCGATCCGGCGATCAAACCAAGTACGATCGATCCCATCGGCCCGGCAAAGCCGGATGCCGGCGTCACCGCGACGAGGCCCGCGACCGCGCCCGAGACCATGCCAAGCAGCGAGGGCTTGCCCTTGAGCGCCCATTCCGTGAACATCCAGCCGAGCGTCGCAGCCGCGGTCGCAACCATGGTGTTCACGAAAGCGAGCGAAGCCATTCCCGTCGCTTCGAGGTTCGAACCGGCGTTGAAGCCGAACCAGCCGACCCAAAGAAGCGAGGAGCCGATCATCGACATCACAACCGAATGCGGCGGCTCGATATCGCCCGGATAGCCAATCCGCTTGCCGATCATCAAGCAACCAACAAAACCGGCGATTCCAGCGTTGATATGGACCACGGTGCCGCCCGCGAAATCGAGCGCTCCCATTCTGTTGAAATTTCCAGCATTGTTGAGAACCGCGTCAAGGGCCTTTTGCGCCTCTGCCTTGGCGGCGTCGTCGGGGGCGGCGGCAAGGGCCTTCGCCGCATCGCCGATCGCGTCCGGACCCGCCCAGTACCAAACACCATGCGCGATGGGAAAATAAACGAAGGTCACCCAAAGCAGGATAAAAACAAAGACCGCCGAAAACTTCATGCGTTCGGCGAAGGAGCCGACAATCAAGGCGGGCGTAATCATGGCGAAGGTCATCTGAAACACCATATAGGCGTATTCGGGAATGACGACCCCGTTGGAAAAGGTCGCCGCGGTCGAATCCGGCGTCATTCCCGTAAGAAAGGCGCTTTTGAATCCTCCGACAAGGTTGTTCCATTCATAACCGTGCAGAAATCCGAGCCAGGGATTGTCGCTGTCGGCGAAGGGAACCAACGCGTGGCTGCCTTCCGTAAAGGCCATCGAATAGCCGTAAAGGCACCAAACGATTCCAACCATCGCCACTATCGCGAACACCTGGGCGGCCAGCGAGGCCGCGTTTTTCGTGCGCGCCATACCGGCGTAGAAAAGCGCGAGGCCGGGGATCGACATCATCAGGACGAGCGCCGACGAGGTCAGCATCCAGGCAGTGTCGCCTTTATTGGGCACGGGGGCAGCGGTATCCGCGAAGGCCAGCCCAGCCGCGCTCGCGGCCAGCAAAAGCCCTAAACCGATCGCCTGGGGGGCGACGATCCGTGGTAGCAAACAAAGGTTCATATCCAACTCCTGCGAAACTTCAAAAATGGAGGGAAGGGAGCGTTAGATGGCTTCTTGATCGCGTTCTCCGGTGCGGATCCGAACCGCTTGATCGAGCGCGGTGACGAAAATCTTGCCGTCGCCAATCTCGCCGGTTCGAGCCGCCGCGGTGATGGCATCGATCGTTTGACTCACGAGATCGCCGGGCACGGCGACCTCGATCTTCAACTTGGGAAGAAAGCTGACCGCATATTCCGCCCCACGGTAGATTTCCGTGTGGCCCTTTTGGCGGCCGTAACCTTTGACTTCGGTCACGGTCATTCCGTGCGCGCCAAGCGCCGTCAGGGCGTCACGGACCTCGTCCAGCTTGAACGGCTTGATGATCGCGGTAATTATTTTCATGTTGCCTTCCTGCTTGCCTCTACTGGGAACGTTGGAAACTGCGTGCGAACCGGCTCAGCGTAGAGCCGGCGCGGGACATCGCGGCAATGCTTGAGTTACTGATAGCAAGCCTCGGGCCACTTGCCAATGCGGCCAGATGTGCCGCCGTGAATCTAAAGTGCTGAGGAGCTTATTTGGGCGGAGATGAAAGACCACGCAGGAATCCGCAACGCCGCCGGAATCAGGTATTTGTTAAAAATGGAGGTTTGACGGCGGCGACCGAAAGCGGTTTGCGCACGGTCTTAGCCGGTCACGGAATCGTGATCCCCTTGAAACAAGTCGAGCGCTGATGATTTCAGGTATTACATCAACGCATTGTCCCGCGCTCAGATCAAAACTCCCCAGCCATTTGACTTGGGACGGATCAATCCCTCCTGAACCACCGAGGCAACGAGGCGGCCGTCGTGGGAGAAGAGGAGTCCGCGGGCGAAACCGCGCGCGCCGCAGGAGGTTGGGCTGTCCTGCGCGTAGAGGAGCCAATCGTCCGCGCGAAACGGCCGGTGAAACCACAAGGCATGATCGAGGCTCGCGACTTGGAGCCCACTATCGAATCCCGAATGACCATGCGCGCCGAGCGCGGCATCGAGAAGAGTCATGTCGGAGAGATACGCGAGCACCGCGCGATGGATGGCCGGATCGCCGGGGAGCGCCCCCGCGCGCAACCATACCCGCTGTTCAAGGACGCCCGCTTCGTGCCTGACATAGCGGGACAGATCGACGGGACGGATCTCGATCGGACGGTCTCGGGCGAACCAGCGGTGAATGGCTTCCGGCATGGCCGCGCCAAAGCGGCGCAGCATTTCGGTTTCGTTCGGCAGGCTTTCGGGCAACGGAACCTTCGGCATTGAAACAGCGTGTTCGAGTCCCGGCTCCTCGATCTGGAACGATGCCGAAAGGGAGAAAATCGCGCGGCCATGTTGGATCGCGTTGCAGCGCCGCGTCGTAAAGCTCTTCCCGTCTCGGATCCGGTCGACTTCATAGACGATCGGCACAGCCGGATCGCCAGGCAAAAGAAAATAGCCATGCAACGAATGCGGCGCGCGTCCTTCGACGGTGCGGGCCGCGGCGACGAGGGCTTGCGCGACCACAAGCCCGCCAAACACGCGTTGCCAGCCAACTTGCGGACTGCGCCCCCGAAAAATATTTTCCTCGATCCGTTCGAGATCGAGAATAGCCAAAAGCTCTGCGATGGAATTCGACATGGCCCGCCCGACTTCCCTTCAGGAAGCCTGACGTGAGCCGCGCGGTGGCTCCAGTCAAGCCTTAACCGGCGTCGCCATTGGGCACCGCGCTTGAACGAGCGTTTTCCCGCTTCACCACAGCCACGGAACGAGCCGGGAGAAAAATTCGTCCCAAGCTCAATCCGACCTTGGGCTTCATTCTAGCGACATTTCTCTTTCATGGTTCGCGGCGGAGCTCAGGATTTCCGGCCGCGCGACCCATCAATCGAGCGGGCGCGCTTCTTCCGGAAGCATGATCGGGATGCCATCGCGAATCGGATAGGCAAGGTTCGCCGCGCGGGAAATGAGTTCCTGATTTTGCGCGTCGTATTCGAGGGTCGTCTTGGTGCGCGGACACACCAGGATTTCAAGCAGCCGCGGGTCGATCCGGGAAGGCTCCGGAGCCTCCTTGCTGTCTAATTCTTTACCTTTACTTGCCATCGGTGGGTCCTCCCGCATTCGCCGTTTCACCCGGAAGTTCGGGCGGGACGAGCAATTCCGCGCTCTCTCAAGCATCATTTCCGGAAAGCCGTTGCCGGTGTCCGTGAGAAAACGATGCGAAACGAAAGATTCTAACCTATATTGCATTAAGTCAGCCAACGACCACTTGCTTAGTGCAAGGGCGTCGACGCGCTTCTCCCGCGCGCGAGTTCGATTTCGGTAATCGCGACAAGCACATCCGCCCGGCCTTTCAGGTCGCGTGCTTCGAGAAGCGCCTGCTTTTCCTTGGGGCTGCACGGGCTCATCATGGACAGTGCATTGACGAGCGCCTCGTTTGGCGCGTCGTGGATGCTGTTCCAGTCGATCTGGAGATGGTTGGTCTCGGCGAATTCGCGCAAAGTGCGCAAGACGCCGTCGCGATCGACCTGATCCTCGCCCGCGCGGGGACTGAAATCGACGGCAAACGGGCTGAAATCGGCGCGGCATTGACGGTAGGGCGTCCCGGCGGCGATTTCCTCGACGAACTTGAACCGCGCGATGCCGGTCAGCGTGACGACGTAGCGCCCGTCGCCGGTTTCGGCGAGCTGGGTGATCCGCCCCGCGCATCCGACCGAAAACAGTGCCGGCACGGCGGTTCCCGCTCCTGCCTCGGGGTCCGGTTGGATCATACCGACGATACGCTCGCCTTTCATGGCATCGTCCACCATCGCGAGGTAGCGTTGCTCATAGACATTGAGAGGCAATTCTCCACGCGGCAGCAACAGGGCGCCCGCGAGCGGAAAAATCGGCAACGCCATCGGCATTTCATTCGGGTCGCGATAGGCATGGTTCATGCTCATTTTCCAGTCCTCACCTTATCGCCGCATGCTCCTGCCTCAGCCGAAGCCAGGGACCGGCCCATGGCGAATTCATCTAATCTCGATATGCCCTCGGACTTTTTATTTGCGCCCGCTTTATTGTCACGCTTTTAGGCGAATGCACATAATTTAGGCACTATAGGGCCGGCTCCCGGTTTTGCTAGCAGGCTGCGCCGTCATGCTAATCCCTTGACGGAGCCAGCGATCCAGCCGGCGCAATCCATCCTATCCATTGCCCTGCGCGATGCAAGGGCCGGTTTGGCTCGCGCATGGCGATTCAGAAAACGGCGCGGAAGGGTTCAACCTGGGAACAGACGAAGGGCGATGTTCTCGCCGTCCTGACGTTGGCGGTTGGCGCGAGGACGCACCCGCCGCGCGTAGCGATTCATTCGGCGGCGTACCGACGCAAGGACTAGGGAACGTATGAGGGTCTTTATCGACCTCGATCCAGCGCTTTCAGGCACGCCAAAGCTTAACGAGAACGCGAGCCTTCACCGGCCGCTCATTGGCCGTCGCGAGCAGCGCCGTGACGCGCGGCTCGTCGTCCAGCGCGAGTCGCGCCGCGCCGCGATCCCGCGCCATTTTGGCGAGAACCGTTCCAGCGCCAAGCGTCAGCCCGTCGCTGGTAATTTCCATGCGCGGACGGAGGCCGCGCGCCCGCGCCTATTTACCTCTTGCCCCTGCTGCGCCAAACACTCCGTTTGGAAAGCGGAAGAATCTGGCCGGCCATCCGGCAAAATTACATAACCCGGCCAGTGTATAAACCCAAGGGAAATTGGTAAGATAGCGCAATGCACGAACCGTTCGGACGAAGCTCGGCTCACCTCCGCTTAAGCAAATCCGGCCTTTGCTTCGCCGCTCCGCCAAGCCGTTTTCGCCGCGTCACGGAAGTCGTCGAAGCGGCCCGCCGCGATGGCCCGGCGTATGTCCTCCATAAAATCCTGGTAATAGGCGAGATTGATCTCGGTCAGCAGCATCATGCCGAGAATTTCCCCCGACTTGACGAGGTGGTGCAAATACGCGCGGGCGTAGGTTCGAGCGCTCGCGCAAGACGACAGCGGATCGATTGGGGACGGATCGTCCGCGTGGCGCGCATTGCGCAAATTGAGCCGCCCGGCCCTCGTATAGGCAAGTCCATGGCGTCCGGCGCGCGTCGGCAACACGCAATCGAACATGTCGATGCCACGCGACACGGCCTCCATAAGATCGTCCGGCGTGCCGGCGCCCATGAGATAGCGAGGCTTGGCGCAAGGAAGACGCGGCAACACGCACTCGATCATGGCGAGCATGACCGGCCGCGGCTCGCCGACGGCAAGTCCGCCCAGCGCGTAACCGTCAAATCCCATGTCCGCGAGCATCTTGGCGCTTTCGATCCGCAAGGTTTCGGCCGCGCCGCCTTGGACAATGCCGAACAACGCGCGGCCCGGCTTTGCAACAAACGCCGCCTTCGAGCGCTCCGCCCAGTTCAACGACAAGAGCATGGTGCGGCGCGCCTCGGCGTCCGCGCAGGGAAGCCTGACGCATACGTCGAACTGCATCTCGACGTCGGAGCCGAGCAGATCCTGAATTTCCATCGCCCTCTCGGGAGTCAACACATGCCGCGCGCCATCGATGTGGGATTGAAAGGTCACCCCATTCTCATCCAGCTTTCTGAGCTTGACGAGCGACATGACCTGGAACCCGCCGGAATCGGTCAGGATCGGCCAGGGCCAGTTCATGAATTCATGCAGGCCGCCGAGCGCCGCGATTCGCGCCGCGCCCGGCCGCACCATGAGATGATATGTGTTGGCGAGCACGATATCGGCGCCGAGCGCCCTTACCGCTTCGGGATGCATCGCCTTGACGGTGCCAGCCGTGCCGACCGGCATGAACGCGGGCGTGCGGATTGTTCCGCGGGGAGTTGTGATTAGTCCCGCGCGCGCCGCCCCATCCTTGTTCAAAACATCGAAGCGGAAACTATCCCTCACGCACGATTCTCCGCGGCGGCCGGAAACAGCAAACACGCGTCGCCATAGCTATAGAACCGGTAGTTTTCCGCGATCGCGTGGGTATAGGCAGCGCGCATGGTCTCAATGCCGGAGAAAGCGGCGGCAAGCATGAACAACGTCGAGCGCGGCAGATGGAAATTGGTCAACAGCACATCGGCCGCCTTGATCTTATAGCCCGGCGTGATGAAGATCGACGTTTCCCCGGCGAACGCCGCGAAAACTCCATCCGGCCGCGCCGCCGATTCGAGAATCCGGAGGCTTGTTGTTCCCGCGGCGGCGATGCGCCCCCCACAGCGGCGCGCGTGGTTCAGGGCATTGGCCGCCGCTTCGCTGACCTCGCCCCATTCGGCGTGCATCTTGTGGTCCGCGGTGTCCTCCGCCCTGACCGGCAAAAACGTACCTGCCCCCACATGCAGCGTAACCCTTTGAATAAGGACACCCCGCGCGGCAAGCCCGGCGATGAGCCTTGGCGTGAAATGGAGGCTTGCGGTTGGAGCCGCGACCGCGCCGCGCTTTTTCGCGAACAGCGTCTGATAGTCTTGCGTGTCCTTGTCGTCGGCGGGCCTCCGGCTTAAAATATAAGGAGGCAGAGGCATTTGGCCTATTCGTTCGATTGCCTTGTCAAGCGCCACGCCGCAGAGCGCGAACTTCAGCAAAACATCTCCGTCGTCGCCTTTTGAAACCACCTCGGCATCGAGACTTTCCGCGCCACTCTCCATGCTGTTTGCGGCGCCGAAGCAAATCACATCGCCCTCACTCAGTCTCTTCGCTGGCCGCGCGAAAGCCCGCCACAACGCTTCGCCTTCGCGTCTCATCAAAGTTGCCTCGATCCGGGCCGAGGTTTTGCCGCGCGCGCGAACCCCAAAGAGCCCCGCGCGGATGACCCACGTGTCGTTGACGACGAGTACGTCGCCGAGCGCAAGTTGATCCGGCAGGTCGAGGATAGCGCGGTCCTCGAAACGCGGCGAAGCATGTGGGCGCACAATGAGGAGCCGCGCGGCGTCGCGCGGTTCCGCGGGGCGCAGTGCTATGCGTTCGGGAGGCAGATCGAAATCGAAGAGATTTACACGCATGACGAGTTAGCCGCCAGCAAGCTGGCTGCAATGACGGCCGGCGCCGCCTCGCGGGGCACGCAACCCCCGAGTGCCGCAACCTTCGCGATCATGCGTTTGGGCTGTCAGCCGACTGTCGCGGATACGATCCTATCGGGATCGCGGACGGGTTCGCCGCGTTTGATCTTGTCGACGTTCTCCATGCCCGACGTTACCTTCCCCCAGACGGTATATTGCTTATTGAGAAAGCGCGCGTCGCCAAAGCAGATGAAGAACTGCGAGTTGGCGGTATTTACGTCCTGCGCGCGCGCCATGGAACAGGTGCCGCGGACGTGCGGCTCGGCGGAAAACTCGGCCTTGAGATTGGGATATTTCGAGCCGCCGGTCCCGGTCCCGTGCGGGCAGCCGGTCTGGGCCATGAACCCGTCGATCACGCGATGGAACGCGACGCCGTCGTAGAATTTCTCGCCGGCAAGCTTCTTGATGTGCGCGACATGGGCTGGGGCGAGATCGGGCCGCATTTCGATGACGACCTGCCCCTGCGTGGTCTCTAGGGTGAGCGTGTTGCCAGCCTCCAGCATGCCGAACTCCTGCCTGAAAGGGTTGTCCCGGTCCCTGCCATAGCCGATGCGCGGGCCGGGGTAAACCCGCGCCAGGCTAGCGCGGCATGGCCGCCGCCCTGACGAAAAACGCCACGGCAGAATCCGACGCATGGACGAAACCGCGCGACGGGCCGCAGCTCGCTGCTTAGGCCTCGCCGCGATGCGCCTTTTCCCGCGCGGCCCCCTGCATGATTTCCTCGACCGCCGCGACGAGAAGTTCATCCATCTTCCTGCGTATTTCGTGGTCCGGTATATCGACTCCGGCGCAATCAAAATCGGCGCGTAGGGTTTTGAAAATCTGGCCCGCGCTGTCTTTCTCGATTTCGGCAGTGACGAGGCGGCGTGCGAAATCTTCCGCGTCCGCGGCGGACTTACCGAGCTTTGCTGCGGCCCAAAGTCCAAGCAATTTGTCGCGCCGCGCCCTCGCCTTGAATTTCAGTTCTTCGTCATGGGCGAGTTTCGCTTCGAAAGCATGCTCACGCTCGTCGAAAGTCGTCATGATCCTCCCCATGGAACTGTTGCATCTCCACATTTAGGTGGCAGGTTCGATGATGGCAATATCTTGCGAAAGCTCTATGCCTAACACAGCGACGTTGCAGCTCGATTTCTTCCTATATCCCGTGACGAATCTCTGCTAAAGATCAAACGTCCGTTTCGATAGGGAGGGATCGATCCTATAAATATCATAATTGCCAGCCTGGCGTAGTGTTGGCTTGGCATTGTAGGGAAATCCGCTTTCGGATAGGTTGGGTTTGGTCAGCTTGCTCAAGGACCCTCCAGGACCGGAACAAGCTCGGCCCCTTCGATCCGCAGCGAAATAAGCGCATAGCCTACTGCTCCCGCCGGCCTTTGACGTCTCGTGCGATGGCGCGTCCGGACGTGGGACATAGGACGTTGAAAGGAGCCACGGCCACCCATGGATCATCTCAAGCCAGGGTTAATCCCAATGAATCGCCGCCGCCGCATTTACGAAGGCAAGGCAAAGGTCCTCTATGAGGGTCCCGAACCGGGTACGCTCATCCAGCACTTCAAGGACGACGCCACCGCGTTTAACGCCAAGAAGCACGAGGTCATCGACGGAAAAGGGGTGCTCAACAACCGGATCTCCGAGTTCGTTTTTCAAAATCTCAACGACATCGGCGTGCCGACGCATTTCATTCGCCGCCTCAATATGCGCGAGCAATTGATTCGGGAAGTGGAAATCGTGCCGCTCGAAGTGGTTGTCCGCAATGTCGCGGCCGGGTCGCTCTCGACCCGGCTTGGGATCGAGGAAGGCACCCAATTGCCGCGCTCGATCATCGAATTCTACTACAAGAACGACGAGCTCAACGACCCGATGGTGTCCGAGGAGCATATCACGGCTTTCGGCTGGGCGAGCCCGCAGGAAATCGACGACATCATGTCGCTCGCGATAAGGGTCAACGATTTCCTATCCGGGCTTTTCCTTGGCGTGGGGATAAGGCTTGTCGATTTCAAGATGGAATGCGGCCGGCTGTGGGAAGGCGAAATGATGCGGATCGTGGTCGCCGACGAGATTTCTCCGGATTCCTGCCGCCTGTGGGACATCAAATCGAACGACAAGCTCGACAAGGACCGTTTCCGGCGCGATCTCGGCGGGCTGGTCGAGGCGTATACCGAAGTCGCGAGGCGGCTCGGCATCTTGCAGGAAAACGAGCAGCCCCGCGCCACTGGGCCGAAGCTCGTCCAGTGAGCTGAAAGCAGCCGCCGGCCGCCGCCGGGAATGCGGCGGCACGGCCGGCGGACAGGTTCTGCACATTCATCCAACGGCCCCGGTAAGAGTCTCGCTTTCCGTGCCGCGGTTTTGGCCATCCGGTCTTGTGGCGCCGTATCCCCATGCCGCGATCCTTGCCGAAGCCATTAACCGGAGACCGGAACGATGAAAGCGCGGGTGGTGGTCACCCTCAAGGACGGTATTCTAGACCCGCAAGGGAACGCCATAGAGGGTGCGCTCAAATCGCTCGGCATCGCCGGCATCGACAGCGTGCGGCAAGGAAAAATATTCGAGATCGAACTTGCTACGAACGATCCAATCGCAGCGGAAGGATTGCTACGCGGTGCTTGCGAGAAATTGCTCGCCAACCAGGTCGTCGAAGATTTCGAGGTGGAACTCCGCTAATTTTTCGTGAGCAGCAGGTTGCGCGCACAAGCCGACATGAGCGAGGATAATATAACCGGTACATGAAAGCCGCCATCATTCTCTTCCCCGGCTCCAACCGCGAGCGAGACGCGCTCCGCGCCGTGGAAAGAATCGCCAAGGCTAAACCTTCCCTCGTCTGGCATGGCGACCATGCCCTACCCGCCGGCACCGATCTTGCGGTGCTTCCCGGCGGCTTTTCTTACGGCGATTATCTGCGCTGCGGCGCCATCGCCGCGCGGGCGCCAATCATGGACGCCGTGCGCGCCCACGCCGGGCGAGGTGGTCTCGTTCTAGGCATCTGCAACGGCTTCCAGATCCTAGTTGAAGCCGGGCTATTGCCTGGCGTGTTGGTGCGCAACGCCAATCTGCGCTTTATCTGCAGGATGCAGCATTTGAGCGTCGAACGAGTCGATACGCCTTTTACTTCCCGCTATGCCAAAGGCCAGATCATCAAACTGGCGATCGCACATGGCGAGGGAAATTACATCGCCGATGCGGAAACGATCGCGCGCATCGAGGGCGAGGGCCGGGTCGCTTTCCGCTATTGCGACGCGCGGGCTGGCAGGGAAGGCAACGCCAATCCCAACGGCTCGGTCAATGACATCGCCGGAATCTACTCGGACGGGTTCAACGTTCTTGGCCTGATGCCGCATCCGGAAAATCTCATCGATCCGCTGGTTGGCGGGACCGATGGGCGCGGCTTGTTCGAAAGCCTAGCGGGCTTTACCATAGCGGTTCACACCACGCCGAGCTTTGGGCGCTCCTGCTGACGGTCTTTAGCATTCTTTGACAATTGCCAAGTTCCCGAAAAACGCGCGGCGTCCGTCCCTGCGATGTGGAGGGATTTCTCGTCACGCAATGCCGCCCCCGCCTGGCTCCCCGCTTGGCCGGCGGCCAGGAGCCCTTGCATCCTTGCGAACTAGCTGGTCTATTACGATTAGCCGATAGATAATCTCGAGTTAAAGGAAACGGCCGGCCACCGAGGACACGGCCTCGTAATGGGAGGAGATAGGCATTATGCACAGCAATAACTCATGGGCGCGAGGGTTTATGGCCCTCTTCGCCATCGTGCTGACGATGGGGCTCGCCTTGGCGGCTTGCCCGGCGGAAGCGGCGCCCTTCGCCTACGTCACGAATGAGCACTCCAACAATGTTTCGGTGATCGACACAGCCACCAACACGCTGGTGGCGACGATTCCGGTGGGGACTATCCCCTTTGCGGTCGCGGTCACCCCGGATGGGACACACGTCTATGTCACGAATGATGGCTCCAACAATGTTTCGGTGATCGGCACGGCCACCAACACGGTGGTGAAGACGATCCCGGTGGGGAAGAACCCCGTTGGCGTCGCCGTCACCCCGGATGGGACACACGTCTACGTCGCGAATGAGGGCTCCGGCAGTGTTTCGGTGATCGCCAGGCCCGGCAACACTGTGGTGGCCACGATCCCGGTGGGGACTGGCCCCTTTGGGGTCGCCATCACCGCGGATGGGACACACGCCTATGCCACGAATATTAACTCCGCCAATGTTTCGGTGATCCATACGGCCACCAACACGGTGGCGGGGTTACCGATCCCGGTGGGGATGGACCCCGTTGGGGTCGCCGTCACCCCGGATGGGACACAAGTCTACGTCGCGAATAGCGGCTCCAACAATGTTTCGGTGATCCACAGGCCCGGCAACACGGTGGTGCAGACAATCCCAGTGGGGACGACCCCCGGCGTTGGGGTCGCCGTCACCCCGGATGGGACACACGTCTACGTCACGAATTCGGTCTCCAACAATGTTTCGGTGATCCACAGGCCCGGCAACACGGTGGTGAAGGCGATCCCGGTGGGGACGACCCCCGTTGGCGTCGCCGTCACCCCCGATGGGACACACGTCTACGTCGCGAATAATAACTCCGACACTATTTCGGTGATCGCCAGGCCCGGCAACACGGTGGTGAAGACGATTCCGGTGGGGACTGGCCCCGTGGGGGTGGCCATTGGGCCATGATGCCTTTAACCTTCAGCCCGCCCCGGTCACGGCCTCATATTGGGAGGAGATAGGCATTATGCACAGCAATAACTCATGGGCGCGGGGGCTTATGGCCCTGTTCGCCTCGCTCGCGATGGGGCTCGCCTTGGCGGCTTGCCCGGCGGAAGCGGCGCCTTTCCTCTATGTCACGAATTACCTCGACAGCACAGTTTCGGTGATCGACACGGCCACCAACTCGGTGGTGGGGTTACCGATCCCGGTGGGGAATGAACCCCAAACGCTCGCCGTCACCCCGGACGGGACAAAGGTCTATGTCGCGAATTTCGGCTCCGCCAACGTTTCGGTTATCCACACGGCCACCAACAAGGATGAAGACCCTGCATCCAAAAGTGTGGTGAAGACGGTTCCGGTGGGGAATTTTCCCTATGGGGTCGCCATCACCCCGGATGGGACAAAGGTCTAGGTCGTGAATAGTGGCACCTTCCCTGACTTCCTCGGCACTGTCTCGGTGATCCACAGGCCTGGCAACACGGTGGTGGCCACGATCCCGGTGGGGAATTTCCCCCAAGGGATCGCCATCACCCCGGATGGGACACAGGCCTATGTCGCGAATTCTAACGACGCCACGGTTTCGGTGATCGACACGGCCACCAACACGGTGGCCGGGTTACCGATCCCGGTGGGGCAGGGCCCCGATTGGGTCGCAGTCAACCCGAATGGGACACAGGCCTACGTCACGAATGGTGGCCTTTCCGGTACTGTTTCGGTGATCAAAACGGCCAACCGAGCGGTGGTGGCGGCGATTCCGGTGGGGAGTTCCCCCCTCGGGGTCGCGTTCACCCCGGATGGGACACACGCCTATGTCACGAATTATGGCTCCAACACTGTCTCGGTGATCGCCACGGCCAGCAACACGGTGGTGGCCACGGTCCCGGTGGACAGCCCATTTGGGGTAGCCGTCAGCCCAAACGGGCAAGACGGCTACGTCTCGAAAATTACCAACACCGACAAAGTTAGGGTGATCGCCACGGCCACCAACACGAAGGTGGCCGTGATCCCGGTGGGGGCTAGCCCCAGGGGGGTGGCCATTGGGCCATGATGCCTTTAGCCTTCAGCCCACCTTGGTCACGGCCAACGCTTTCCGGGCTGCTTTAGCTTTAAGCCGACCAGCCGAAATCGCGGCGGCAACCGCGTTTCAGCAACCTCACGTGGCTCGCCTATTCGTGGACGATGCGTGGCGAAAATTGGGCGCGTATTGGGACCGCAAAACTTTGCCGCCGCTCGGCGATGGCATGGCGCACCTGGTTTAACGCAACACTCAAGGCACCAATCCGGTTGATGCCCAAGGCGTCGACCGAATCCGGCGCCAGCGCCAGCGCCAAGAGCTCATCGGCTTCCTCCTCGTAGCCGTCGAGAAGCCCGGCGTGCCTGGCACTTCGTGCAGCCATGGTGATTTCGAGTAATCGGCGCAGAATCCTATCGGCGTCCGTGAACCTGTGCCGCGTGAGCCTTGTCGCGGCCGCCGCCACCCCGGTGCCGAGGACGCTGAGACACATCGCGCCGATATAAAAAGCATCGCTGTATTTGTCGAAAAAGCCCTCTTCTTCGTCATCGAGAAAAGCGCGGGCGCCAGGATGCACCGGGAGAGCCGCGCCCTTGTCGGTGGCTGGCGCCTCAATGCGGTTCGCGATCGGAATCCGCGTGGCGATGGCAGGCCGCGCCGCCAGCAAGAGCCGGGTCAACGTGCCGACCACTTCATTGCCAAGGCTATTGCGCGCGACAAGTCTTGTGCTCACCCCGAGGGTATCGAAATCCTCCGGCGGTTTCGGCTGGGCGCCACCGAACGCGCCGCGCACTACCTCGACCCCTTCGAACGCGGGCGAGCGTTGCGCGATAGCCTTGGCCTCGGCGATGGGGAGGAAAACCGGCTGACCGTGACCGGCCACCGCAACCGTGTTGACGGCTTCGGTTAAACCTTTCGAGCCGGGAACGCCGACGGCGAGAACCGCGTCGATCTCCTTGTTTTCGACCGCGCGCGTAAGCTCCGCGAGGGTCAGGGATACCCGCCCTACCGAGGCCAACGGAACGTCGTATTGGGCGAGCGCCGTGTCCAGAAGGAGCTGATTGTCCATTTTTCCTGGCGGCACGGCTTGCAGAATGCCAACCTTATGCCCGCGCAGATCGTCGATCGCGCGCAGACTGCTCTCCGCCGGCGCGAACAACACGGCCGCATCCCGGCGCATGATCAACACGGTCTGGCCGTTCGGCGGCATCGCGAGATCGCTGCGCACGACCGCGAGATCGGCGTGCCCTTCCTGGAGCGCGCGCGACGACTCCGCCAGACTCTCGACCGCGACCAGCTTGAGGCGAATGCCTTCCAAGTCCTCGGCGAACTCACGCGCCGCCGCCGCCATGATCGCCTGATCGCCGCTGTCGCGCGGAACCGCGATGCGCAAGACGCTCGGGCGTTCATAGTAGTAGATTGCCGCGGCGACGGCGGCGATCGCTGCCAAGCTTCCGAAGATCGTTCCGAATATGAGACGGCGCATCCGATTCTCTCCGCCTAATTCAAGGGCGCGAAAATGCCGAACAGATCTCCACCATGCAAGGCCCGTGCTAATGAGCAAGCGCGCGTGGTTGGGTTTCAAGTTTGATCTGCGTTCGCGGCAAAGACAAGGCGTCCGCGAAGGTTTCGCCAATAAGTATGACGCATGGGCCGGAGGGTCCGGCGCGGGCCACCTTGGCGGCGAGATTTTCAATTGTCCCAAAAATATGGCGTTCGTCCGGGCAAGTCGCGCGCTCGACCAAGAGTGCCGGCGTCGATGGGTCCATGCCATTGGCAAGCAGGCGCCCGGCCAGGAGCTCGAGCGTTTTCACGCCCATGTAAACAACGGTCGATGCCCGGGGATCGCAGAGCGCTTGCCAATCGATGTCGCCGGGGAGCTTTCCGTCATGCGCATGCGCGGTAATGAATTGCAGCCTGCGGGCTTTGTCGCGGGCGGTCAGGGAGATTTGCAACCCGGCGGCGGCACCGAGCGCGGCGGTGACGCCTGGAATAATCTCGATTGGAATGCGGGCCGCCCGCAACGCCGCGATTTCCTCGTTGGCGCGCCCAAAAATCATTGGATCGCCGCCTTTGAGACGAACCACGCGTTTTCCTTGGCCAGCCAGCGAGACCAATTGCGAAACGATGTGATCCTGCCGGCAGGAAGGCTGGTAGCCGCGCTTGCCAACGGGGATTTTTTCTGCCTCGCGCCGTGCCATATCGACGATGGCGGGGCTGACCAGATCGTCGTACAAAACAACATCGGCGGATTGGAGCGCGCGCAAGGCCTTGAGGGTCAAAAGCTCGGGATCGCCGGGACCGGCCCCGGCAAGCGCCACCGACCCGGCCGCCGGGGTACCTGCCTCTGCCTCGGCGAGCAGCATGGCAAGATCGGCGTCGGCCGGACGATGTCTCGCCGCCAGTGCCTTTCCGCTGAACAGCTCCCAAAAGCGGCGGCGTGTCTTCGCGGGCGTGTCGTCGAGCAGCTTCAGCTTTTCGCGCCAGACCTTGGCTATTTGCGCCCAAAGCTTGATGTCGCGCGGCAGCAGGGCTTCAAGCCTGCCGCGTATCGCCTGCGCTAGAACGGGCGCGCCTCCACCGGTCGAAATGCCGATCACGAGAGGGGAACGATCGACGATGGCGCCAAACTGAAAATCCGAAAATCCGGGCTTGTCGATGACGTTGACCGCTACACCGGCGGCGCGCGCGGCGGCCTGAAACTCCGCCGCCTCGGCGGCACCCTCCGCGTCGACGATGGCGAGCGCGGCGCCGCAAAAATCCTCTGGTTCGATCCGGCGCGAAACGAGGCCGACCAAGGTGCAGCGCCTTGCCAAGGCAACCAGACCAGGACAAGGGTCCGCGCTAAAAACGTCGAGCCTCGCGCCGGCCGCCTGGCAAAGCTCGGCCTTCCACAGGACGGAAATAGAGCTGCCCGCGAGAACCACGCGTTTGCCGGCAAGCGAAAAGAAAACCGGCAGGCAGGCAAGCCCCCGCATGAGAGGGCCGCGATCCTCCTCATCTTTGCCGGAAGGTGAAAAAATCTCGTTCACCCGCGCGTTTGTCCCATTATGTGCCTTTGTCCGCTGTCCATTTGCCCCTTCATGGGCCTAGCGAAAGTCGCGCGCGCCGCCATCTAGCCGATCTGGGCATTGTTATAAGGGTTTGACCCGAGAATGTGTTCCCACTTCAAATGGCTATCCGGCCAAGCCGCGAGGACCAAACCGCTTGTTCACGCATTGCAAGAAAGTTGCGTGGCGGACTTTGTACTAAGTATAACATATTGGCGTCTTGTCGGCCAATTGGCGCCGCCGCAAGGTTAAGACCCCGATGCCTGCGGTTCCACTGGCATGAGGAATTTCGTTTGGGCTTTGCTGTCGCACATTTCAAACGCAAGCTTGGCTTGCTTGCCTTGCTCGTCCTGCTCGCCTTGGCTCCGCGCCCGGTGGCGACCGGCGCTGGGGTTTTCGTGCCGAGCTTTTGGGACCCGCATCATCGCCCCGCCAAGCCCGACCTGAGCGGCCTACGGAGCCTACGCTTCTTGACCGAGGACGATTACCCACCGTTCCACTTCGCGCTGCCAGACGGAACTCTCTCCGGTTTCGACGTCGATCTGGCGCGCGCCATTTGCGAGGAACTGAAAATTACTTGCACCATCCAGGCGCGGCGTTTCGATACATTGATCGACGCGCTAAATGACGATCAAGGCGATGCGCTGATAGCCGCGATCCGCATCGATCCGCAAACCCGCGTAACGCTCGACTTTACCGGGCCATATTATACCACCCCGGCGCGTTTCGCGTCGCTGAAGGCCAATGGAGCCGAGCCGGCGACGCCGGAAAGCTTGCGCGAAAAAACCGTCGGCGTCCAGGCAAGGAGCGCGCATGAAGCCTATCTCGAACGGCTTTTTCCAGATACAATCCGCAAATCCTACGAATCCCAAAAGCTGCTGCGCGAGGCCCTCGTTAAAGGCGAAATCGACACAATTTTCGGCGACGGAATATCGCTCAGCCTGTGGCTCGAAAGTCAGGATGGACGGAACTGTTGCGGCTTTCGCGGCGGTCCCTTTATCGACGCAAGGTTTTTTGGCGAAGGCGTTGGGATCGCGGTGAAAAAAGGCAACTCCCAGTTGCGTCAGGTGCTCGATTACGCGCTCGCGGCGCTTGCCGCGCGAGGAACCTATACCAACCTCTATCTCAAATATTTCCCGCTCGGATTTTATTGAGGGTTCAAGAAACAACGCTTCGGGGGGGCATGTGGCTGCCAAGAGTGTCGCGTTTACGAAATTACAATCAATTGTCTTGAGCTTTGGTAAACACGCAAACGCCCACATCAAGGTCAGTAAGCCTAGAAGTCCGCCGCTAATTTCACTGCTTTCTTCTTGCCCCGCGCGATGCTCTCTTCCCCCTTCTCTTTCCCGCCCCACGTCGTGCCTTCCACCACCAGCGTATGGACCTCCTTGACACCGATAAACTTCAGCCAGAAATCAATGTATCCTTTCTGATGGTCGAACCGGGAAGCGGGCGTCGGCGAGTCTTCCGCGTAGGTCCCGCCCCGCGCATAGACCACGAAGACACGGGGAGTTTTCAGCAAAGGGCCGTACTCGATGCCGTCATAAGTAAAGAGCATGCTCCGCTGACAGGTCAGATCAATCAATTGCTTGAGCTTGTAAGGGTAGGCGAAGTTCCACATAGGTACTCCGAGGACGATTCGATCGGCCCGTTGAAAGCGTGCCGCCAGCTCTTGGATCTTATTCCAGACGGCTCTCTCGGCTGGGTCCATCGGCTCCTTGTTTACCCCTTTGTACTTCGCCCCAATGGCTTCCTGGTCAAAATCCGGCAGGTTTTCGTCCCACACGTTCAAGGTGTCAACCAAGACCTCCTCTGGGCAGACTTGGCGGTATGCTTCGATAAAAGCGTTGCTGATGGCAATGGAGGCAGACTTGAGACCACGAGGAGAGGATTCGATGTTGAGAAGACGCATAATCTTATATCTCGTCAGAGGAAATGGTCTTAATTAAGATCACGCGAGGAACCGAATAGATTGAGATTACGAAGACCTCCTTTGAAGCGAGCATGGTCTAGAGATAGGCTTCGAGTTCGCGCGCGGCCTGCCGCGGCGGTCTTTGCAGATTGAACGCGCTCACAAATTTGCCGCGCTTGTCCATGAGATAGACGACCCCGGTGTGATCTACCGTATAGTCGCCGGATTTTTCGCCAGGCGCCTTTTTTGCGTAGACGCGAAAGGCCTTGGCGATGGCCTCGGTTTTCGAGGGGTCGCCGGTCAGGCCGATGATGCGGGAATCGAAGTTTTCAAGATAGGCCTTCAAAATATCCGGCGTGTCGCGCTCGGGATCGACGGTGACGAAAAGCGCGGCGACCTTTTTGCCCGGCCCCAGTTCCCTGAAAACCGCCGAGATATCGAACAGCGCCGTCGGGCAAAAGTCTGGGCAATGCGTGTAGCCGAAAAACACCAGATAGGGGCGTCCGGCAAGATCGCCATTCGTCACCACGCGGCCATCCTGCCCGATCATGGTAAAAGAACCGCCGATCGCGGGCGAACCGGGATCAACGCGGCCTGGCACGACGGCATAAACCAAGCCGGCGAGGCCGGCGAGGCCAACCGCGAAGCCAAGGACAATATAAAGAAGCTGGCGGGAAGCCCGCTTCCGGGGAGCTTTCTTTGACACACGCTTCATGCCTGGAAACTACTCAAAATGCACGGCCGGCGCCAGTGCCGGAACGTTAGAAATAATAAAACTAATCATATGCCGCGCCGATTTCCCAAGGCTTAGCTCGATGCCATGCGGCTTCGGGGCAAAATCCTGAGTTGTTAGGATCAGGGGTGGTTCAAAGCCGTCGGCCATGCACTTCGAGCTTGACAGCGCATGGCTCGCGCAGGTTTCCTCGGCGATCATCGCTTGGGTTCGAGTGTCGATCAAATAACCGCCATGCCGGGATTGCCAAAGCCCTTTTCACCGCAAGACGGCCGCCAGTCCGGGACGGCGCTTGTTGTCGCGCGCGGCACGAGGCGGCTGTTGCAGCGGCTCAACTTTTCGACCGTCACCGAATTGCCGCTGCTCTCGGGACGGCGCGCCGACATCGTCGCACTCGCCATGGACGCGACGATTTTTATCGTCGAAATCAAATCCTCCGTCGCGGATTTTCGCGCCGACGCCAAATGGCGGGACTATCGCACCCATTGCGACAGGCTGTTTTTCGCGATCCCCGAAAGCGTGCCCATCGAAATCATGCCCGAAGACGCGGGGCTTATCCAGGCCGACGCCTATGGCGCCGAGATTTTGCGGCAAGCGCCGGAACATCGCATCGCCGCCGCCACCCGCCGCGAGGTGCTCATGCGTTTTGCGCACGCGGCGGCGCACCGGCTGCATCGTTTAAGCGACCCCGAGGTGGTTGGGCGGGGGGGTTAGATCAGGTCCCCAAAAGTTGCCGCGTTTTTGGATAGGATCACGCGACAAAATAAATAGTTAAGAGTATACGCCGCGATGCGCCAAGCCTTCCGCTTGTTCTTCATGACCTGCGGCGTAGGGATTTATGAACGATGCCGTAAAACCGCAAAGGGAGAATCTATCGAGGACGCTTCGCCGCCAACATTCGTGTCTTCGAAAGTGACCCCCGGCTTGCGCGGATAGAGATCAAGATTCAGGGCCAAAAATTCCGCTGCCAGTGCGCCAAGATCGATTTGGCCATTGATAATCGGATCGGGGGGGTCTTGCGGCCCAGCAAAATTTGCCGCGCTGCCCGAGGTTATTTTCCGGCTGGCTGGCTCGCCCAAAGGCTGACGGGAGGGCGCGAAATCCACCTCGACAAGAGCGCTCACAAGGGTCTCGAAAGGCTGGAGACTGACACCGCAGGTTTGGGTCACAACCGCGTGCAAAACGCCGCTGACCTTGTATCTTTTTGGGCCTTGTTTCCGCACATGGAATCCGGCCTCGAACGTTTCAACCGCGACGAGGCCGCAGTCGTCTGCGAGCACGGCGCATTCGGTCTTGCTGGCGCAAAGCCTAATGTCGAGACCGGTATGCGGCACGGTCTTGACGACAAGCATGCGTGTCAAAACACCCCCGGACCGGGTTCGATTGAAGCGGACCGCGCTGCTCACCGAACGGCGGCGGGCGCCGGAAACGGAACTGGGCCCAGGGTAAATGCATCGAGCGAGACCTTGGCCAAAGCTTCGTTGGCCGTTTCCACATAACGCCCAAGCCGGTCCGGATTTTTGCGGCCATCGTAGACGTTTCGCGCAAGTGCTTCATTAAGCCCAGGCGCGCCGCCGCGCAACGCCCGGTCATAAGCTCCGGCGCGCCCGAAAAAAGCCTCGGCGATGGTTTTCATCTGCTTCGGCACGCTGATGTCGCCGACGCCCATTTCCCGCAAGGCGATCTCGAAGGAGCGAAAAATGGCGTCCGTGAGATCCTGGGCAATTTCGGGCGCAGGCGGGTCCATGCGATTGAGGCGCCGCAGGACAAGGACCGCATGCAATGTCACCGCCTCGAAGCGGCCGTCCAGACTGTCGTCGATGCCATACTCCGTGAACAGGACAGGATCGCGGGCCGCCGCCACGATCTCGCCGGAAAGCCGGCCGATCAGTTGCAGATTGGCGGAGCGCCGGAAGAGCCGAAAAATCATGCTGACCCCTTCCAAAGGCTCCGCCCTGGCCGCAACGTCCGGCGATCGGCGGGCCTTGCTTTCCGTTGGCGCGGAGGCTAGGCATCGCGCGGCTAGATGCAAGGATTATTGTGCATAGGTTTCCCGGGACCCGCCCGTTGTCCGGCGCGGCTGCACCAATTGCGCAAGCAATTTGTTTATTTATTTCGTGGAGTTTTCCTGCATGATGGCATTCGCCTGGCCTGGACCGGAGAGTGCTTCGCCAAATTGCCCAACTCGGAGGCGTGCGGAATGGAGTTTATGAAGGCGCGCGGGCGGGGCGGAAAGCGCCGGGCGCCCGTCGGCCCGAAACTGGTCTTGGCGGCGGCGCTTGCGCTAGGGCTCGGCGGCTGCCTCGGCTATGACGGTCAAGTCGTCCACGGGTATCAACTCGACCCCAAAACAGCGGAAGATGTCAAGGTTGGGTCTTCCGCGGAGCAGCTCCTGGTTCTTTTGGGGTCGCCGACGACGACATCCA
Source organism: Candidatus Methylaffinis lahnbergensis (assembly GCA_002890675.1). Taxonomy (GTDB): domain Bacteria; phylum Pseudomonadota; class Alphaproteobacteria; order Rhizobiales; family Beijerinckiaceae; genus Methylocapsa; species Methylocapsa lahnbergensis. Next base: position 7,148 of record PEFW01000040.1, on the reverse strand, counting down.
CCATCGGAGGCGATGCCTGGTATTACATAAGCCAAACCACCGATCGCGGCCTTAGCTTCATGCCGCCGAAGGTCACCGACCAGCGGGTCTTCGCGGTCTATTTCACCAAGGACAAAAAGGTCGCGCGCGTCGCCAACTATGGCATGGAAGACGGCAAGCTCATCGATTTCGTATCGCGCACCACGCCGACGGCCGGCGCCGAATCGACCTTCCTCAAGGGCATGTTCATCAACCTTCTGCATTTCTAAGCGCATTCATACTGCCGCGCCAACCCGACCCCGCTGACGCGTTTCCATTCTTGGCGGCTTGCTCAAGTCTGGCGGCCAGGGTTTGCCTCGAGCAGTTGATTTCCGCTGCTAGTTTACCTGCGTTGTTGCATTTAAGACGGGATGTCCCGCTTGGCGTTGAAAAGCGCGAAGCGAATACTGCTGTTTGACAACCTGCGCGGCCTTGGCGGTTTTGCCAAGATGTGCGATGGTTGAAGCAGCTGTTGCCTTGCAAACGGCGCGCGCCGCCGGTCCAAGCGGAAGCAGCTTATCCGCTTGCGCCCCCCAATCCCGCGGATGCTTTAAGCATGGCCGCGCCCGCGCCGCGTGGATCGCCCTGGCAAGAGGGCACGTGGTCTTGGCAAATCTCCTTGGATTGCTCTTTACAGGGCGGCGATGGTCGAAATCGGACGGTCAACGCCCCAAGCGCTTTGCAAATCAGTGATCCGGCCCTTGCGCGCACGATTAGCACCGGCAATCAATTGGAAAGGCAGTTTCGCATTTGACGTTTTCCAAGGCGAAACGCGACGTAACGTTCTTGAGCGGAATTGTTTCGATCAGACGCTTGTAAAAAATATCGAAGGCCGCGGCATCGGGTACAACGACACGCAAGCCGTAATCGACGTCGCCCGCCATGCGATAGCATTCCATGACTTCTTCCATCGCGGCGATTTCGGCGGCGAAGCGCGCAATTGCCTTGCCTGAATGATCCCCCACCTGAACCGAAACGAAGGCGGTTAATCCGAGCCCGAGCTTCAGCGGATCGAGCAGGGCGATGCGCCGCTTGATCACGCCCGATGCATCGAGCCGCTGCAGCCTTTTCCAACATGCGGTTTGCGAAAGACCGACCCGCGTGGCGATTTCGCGAATCGACAAGGTGGCGTCGTTTTGGACGATGCGCAGAATCCGCTTGTCGATCAAATCCATGGCGTTTGGTGCGTTCATTTCACACAATCCTGGGCGTTAGAATTTAAGTCTATAGAATTTACCACGTAAATAGGTATTACGATTTAAAGCCTGACTTCGCAAGCTTAGCCGGAGCATAACTGCCTAAAATCGAGAAGCTAGTCGCACCCCTGCACCTAGCTTTTGGTCAAGCCTCATCCTCGGCGAGGACGGCGACACAGCGACACTGCGCCGCGCAACGATCTCTCCCTCACCAGCTTTGCGCGCCAAACCCTGAAGCCGGTTTCAGCCTCGCCAACCAGAGCCACCGCCCAGCACATTCCTGGGCGCATCCGGCGAGGCCTCGGCGTGACAAATCTGCCACGCTTCGCCACAATCTGCTAGGCTTGGCCCGATCGTCGGAGCTCTGAATCTGAAACAATGCCTGTCTTTTCAATAAGTTGATCAGCATTCCGACGAATCGCGCTAATCGGACTGTCATATCCGTGTCGCCTAAGCGTCATCCGCGCTTGCTACCAACGCCGCCATCCACAGCGTATTCGCAGAGGAGAGGGTGATGAAAATCAGCGGCAATAAACTTGGGGGCAAGCGCTACCATAAACCAGCCATCGCCGCGGTGGCATTAGGGGCTCTCATGAGCTTCCAGGCCGGCGCGGCACGGGCCGACGACACGGCCGCCGAAATCCGCTTGCTCAAGGAGCGGCTAAGGCAGCTTGAGCAAAGGGTCGCCGAGCAGGCCCGCAAGGAGAAGGAGACTCAGGCGCAGATCCAGCACGCGGCGGCGCAGCCTGGCCCGCCGCCAGGGCCATATGCCTATCCAATGGGTCCCGGCGTCGGTCTCGGCCTTCCGCCGCAGCCCCCATATCCATATGGTACTAATACCCTCGTCGAAAGACTGGCGAAAATCAAGGGGTATCCTTATGTTGGCTCATCCAGTCTTTACCTTGGCGGGATGTCCATCACGCCTGGAGGCTTCATAGAACTCGGCAGCATAACCCGCGACCACTTCATCGGCGCCGATATGGCGACGCCCTTTGGCAACATTCCGTTCGCCTTTGTTCCTAGCAGCCATTCGGCCGAATTCCGCTTTTCCGCCCGCCGAAGCCGCTTTTCGTTTCTCACTCTGGGCGACGTGAACCCCACGACGCATTTATCCGGTTTTGGCGAGTTTGATTTCCTCGGCGCCGCGCAGACGGCCAATACCAACGAGAGCAATTCGTTCAATCCCCGCATCCGTCAGCTCTACTTGGTCGCGGATAACGACGACTTTGGCGCCCATCTCCTCGCCGGTCAGTCCTGGTCCTTGGCGACCATGAACGTCGTGGGTATCGTGCCGCGGACGGAAAACACGCCTCTGGTCATCGACGATCAATACCTCCCGGGCTTTACCTGGGCACGTCAGCCGCAGATCAGGGTCACCAAGGACTTCGATGAAACCTTGTGGTTCGCCCTCTCAGCCGAAAATCCGGCGACGACTTTCGGCGGCACTACCCCTGTGCTTCCGTTCGGCGGGACAATCGTCAACACGCTCGGAGCCGTCGGCGCCGCCTTCCCCCAGTCCAGCATAGTGGGCGGTTCGCTGTTCAATAACGGCAACGCGCTTTCCCTCAATCAGATGCCGGATATCATCGGCAAGGCGGCCTGGGACCCGACCTTCTTCGACCGTACAATTCATTTCGAAGTCTTCGGCATGTTCCGCCAGTTTAACGACAGAATCATCTATCCGTTTGGAGCTGGAACTGTGAACGGATTTTTGGGCGCTCCCATTCCAAACCACAACAATCAAACCGTTGGAGACGCTGTTGGCGGCTCGATCCTCTTGCCGATTATTCCAAAGGTCCTGGACGCGCGATTCTCCGCAATGACTGGACGGGGCATCGGCCGCTATGGCGCCTCCCAATTGGCCGACGTCACCTTCAAATCGGACGGCAGCCTCGCGCCGATCCCGGAAACCATGCTGCTCGCCGGATTGACCTGGCACGCTCTGCCCGGGCTAGACTTCTACACCTATGCCGGCGAGGAGGACGAAAATGCGAGCTTCGGGTTCTCGACCGTCGGCCCAGCGCACGCCGCTTTCGGCTATGGCAATCCGGCATTCGTAAACACCGGTTGCAATATCGAAGACTTTGGTACCGGCATCGGCGGCTTCGCCTGCACCGGCAACACCAAGCTGGTCCGGCAGATCACGGGCGGTTTCTGGGACGACATCTACAAGGGTGCCTTTGGCAGGCTCGCGGGCGGTTTGCAATATTCCTTCACCCAGAAATTCGCCTTCGCCGGTGTCGGGGGCACGCCGGAGCGGAATGAAAGCATCTTTTTCACCAGCTTGCGCTACTATCCGTTCTAAACGAGAGACACCCGCTCTGGCTCATCGGGCCCGCAGGCGGAACGGCCAGCGGGCCCGCGGGTACGAAGCGAAGTTGACCCGGTTCCCTCAGATCGCTAGCTTCAAAGCCGATGGGTGCGGGAAGAACCGATGCCGATGCAACTCGACGGGCCGGGGTTCGCACCGCTTTCCGGCGGTAAGGCGGCTTATCTTGTGGTTCTCCTGCATGGGGTCGCCGCCAACGGCAACGACCTCCTCTATCTTGCCCGCGCTTGGCAGAACATTTTGCCCACAGCGGAATTCATCGCGCCGAATGCACCATTTCCATACGATGGTGCGCCGGAGACCCGGCAATGGTTCAGCCTGCAGGATCGGGCGCCGGAAAAAATGCTCGCCGGCTTGAGGCAAGCTGGCGCAATTCTCGATCGCTTTTTCGATGACCTGTTGGCTGGCCGCCAGCTCGGCGACGCCCGCTTGGCGCTCGCCGGGTTTTCGCAAGGCGCCGTGACGGCGCTCTACGCCGGCTTGCGGCGGCAAACGCCAATTGCCGGCATCGTTGCTTTTTCGGGAGCCCTGCCGGGCGGCGACGGGATCGGGCGCGACATCCGGAGCAAACCGCCGGTACTCCTCGTTCATGGCGAGGCGGACGCCGTCGTGCCTTTCCAGGCGATGCCCGATGCGAAGGCCGCGCTCGAAGCGGCCGGCGTGCCCGTGACGGCGGTGGCGAGGCCGGGCCTTGGCCATGCCATCGATGACGCGGGAATAGCGTTGGCCGCGGATTTTCTGCGCGAGGTTCTGAAAGCCCCGCACGACGATACTGGCGTGGCAGTCTAAATCCGGGTGCTTTAGCCTCGCTTCCTGCGATCCAGACCACGAGGACAACGTTATGTATATGACAACACCAGGGGGGCAAACTTAAGCGCGGCTTCCGCAAAATATCAAAATTTTTGATATGCCGTGCGAAGTCAACCGGAAAAAGCTTGATGGGCAAGTCCGGCCAAGGTATCGCAGGCTAACGCATCCAACATCGCGCGGCGTAACCTTAAGAGGTGAGCGTTTTCCGTTAAATCCAACAACTACACACAGAAAGGGAGAAAGTCATGGCAAAGGTCGTATGCGTACTTTACGATGATCCGGTTGATGGTTATCCGAAATCCTATCCTCGGGACGATCTCCCCAAAATCGATCGCTATCCGGACGGTCAGACTCTTCCAACGCCAAAATCGATCGATTTCAAGCCCGGCACGCTCCTCGGCAGCGTATCCGGCGAGCTGGGCTTGCGAAAATACCTCGAATCCCACGGCCACAAGCTGGTTGTGACCTCCGACAAGGATGGTGCGGGCTCGGTCCTCGATCGAGAGCTCCCCGATGCCGAGATCGTTATTTCGCAGCCGTTCTGGCCGGCCTACATGACCTCCGAGCGGTTCGCCAAGGCGCCGAAATTGAAGCTCGTGATCACCGCGGGTATCGGCTCCGATCACACCGACCTCCAGGCGGCGATCGACCACAACGTCACGGTCGCCGAGGTCACCTATTGCAATTCGATCAGCGTGTCCGAGCATGTGGTGATGATGATCCTCGGCCTCGTGCGCAATTACATCCCGTCGTATCAGTGGGTGGTGCGCGGCGGCTGGAACATCGCCGATTGCGTCGCGCGGTCCTACGACGTCGAAGGCATGCATGTCGGCACCGTCGCGGCCGGCCGCATCGGGCTCGCGGTGCTGCGCCGTCTAAAACCCTTCGACATGCATCTCCATTATTACGACCGTCATCGCCTGCCGGAGGCGGTCGAGAAAGAGCTGAACCTCGCCTGGCATCCGAACGTCGCGGACATGGTCAAAGTTTGCGACGTTGTCACCATCAACTGCCCGCTGTACCCGGAGACCGAGCATCTCTTCAACGATGCGATGATTTCCAAGATGAAGCGTGGCGCCTATATCGTGAACACCGCGCGCGGAAAAATCTGCGACCGCGATGCAATTGTGCGGGCGCTGGAAAGCGGCCAACTCGCGGGATACGCCGGCGACGTCTGGTTCCCGCAGCCGCCGCCAAAGGACCATCCGTGGCGCGCCATGCCGCATCATGGGATGACACCGCATATCTCCGGGACATCGCTTTCCGCGCAGGCGCGCTACGCGGCTGGCACGCGCGAAATCCTGGAGTGTTATTTCGAGGGGCGGCCGATCCGCAACGAATATCTGATCGTCGACAAGGGCAGGCTGGCGGGCACCGGCGCGCATTCCTACAGCGCTGGAAACGCGACGGGCGGATCCGAGGAGGCCGCCAAATTCAAGAAAGGTGCGTAACCGGCAAGTGACGGCGGCTCCGGCAAGTCCGGGGCCGCTATCCTATGACGGTGTCCTCGGGCAGCCTCGATACGTCCGCTTGTTTCTATGGTCGCGAGAGGGCGGCGCGATGGGCTGTCGCCGGATTATTCCGGTCGGCGCGCCAGGCCGGATGATTGAAATGAATGACAAAGTCCCCGTTGTATGAGGCGACAGCGTTGTCGAAGGTCAGCGTGCCGATACGGCGCCAATTTTTGAATGTTTGCCTTATGGCACCCAAGCCGAACCGTGTCTTCCCTTCATCCGTCACTTCGATATGAAACGTGAGCTTGCGTTTTGGAACAGGATTGCCTTTGTCAAAAATCTGGCCCAAGACTTCGTCGCGTACATCCAGCTTTTCACCTTCGATCCTAGGTTGATTGGGTGCGACGAGGAGGCGCATGAATTCGGGCGCACGCGTGGGCTCGTCCAATGGTTTACCGAGTTCGGCGATCGGGTAAATCTGACGCGTCCCGGCTACCTTATCAATGAGAGTAAAAACAAGAGCCACGATGACCAGGAAGGGCTGGCGCCAGACAGTGATTTCGGGAGCATTGCGAAGCTCGGCGTCGTTGATATAGGCGGTGTAGGTGCCGGCAATGTCCTCCATGGTGATGAAGTTCGCGGTACGAAGCGGCTGGGCATGGTCGGGGTCAGTTGTGGGAAAAAGCTTACCGGCCAGCGCCAACGGACGAAGACCGCCGCGATGGACCTCGTTGGCGCCAGAGGAATAGCGTCCAACCAACAAGCCTCGGCTACCTTCACTAAAATAGCCAGAATATGCAGTTTTTTCCGTGATCTCCCACAATCCGGTCAGGCATACGCCGTTTGAATGGATAATGCGGCGGAACCCCTTTTTGTCTGGACCCCACCGCAAATCAGCGTGGGAGTCGACAGTGCGTTTTGAAGCTTGGCCAAAGAAGTAATGCTTACCAGGAGGGAGAATGCCGCGGAACATATTTCCGAGCGTTACTTCGTGATGGGGCAGGGGTGGCTCGCCTTCGCTGCCCCAGATTTGTTGGTAGGGGTTGGCGAAGATCGCCTCGCGCACTTCCGAAAAGCGCGATCCGCTATAGGCGCGATCTTCTTGCGTGATTTGTTCGATTCCAAAATGGTCTTGTTCCATGATGAACTCCCCTCCCAAATTGCCGTACTGTGCGTTCGTTCCCGAGCGCGGCGCTCGCCGCCTCTCGGCCGACATGGGTCTTGGTCGTGTGAAAACGTTTCGGCCGAGGGAGAGCGGCGACGCCACCTCAACTTAGCATGTTGTCCCAATTGCGAGCTGGAATCGAGGTGGCTTGCGCGGTCGCCGTCAGCGATCTGGTG
>PEFW01000004.1 GCA_002890675.1 Candidatus Methylaffinis lahnbergensis | reverse complement strand
AAAAGCCGGCGAGAGAACCATCGACGCGACATGGAACCGCCTCGGAACCTCGCTCGACCACTTCTCGCCGCAAGAATGCGCAAACTATTTCAGGAATGCAGGATACGCGTCATGATAAAGTAATCACGCTCTAGGCGTTGCGCGCGGCTCAACACGGCCGCGACGCCGTCTCCCACCAGTTGCTTGCGCAACCGTTTAACCCTGGCTGCGGTGGTTGTCGGAGCCTCGATGATCGGGTTGCCGCTCCACCCTTCGCCGGCTTCCGGGACATCCGCCTTCAACAAGATTCGCGCCTTCAGCAGGCGCCACGCCAGGTTGCTCCTTTTCCGGATCAGTGCTTCATGGAGCGAGCGTTCGCCGCGGCTCGACCGCACGACATATTTCTTTGCGGCAATTTCCTTCGCAGCCATGATCGTCTCCGCCGCTCGGGTCGCGCCGAAAGCTACTCGTCAAATCCTTTCAACTTCGTTGAAGCGGGCCACTAGGTCCGTTTTGCGGCCGCCGTTCGCGCCGCCGGTCATGTTGGGTTTGATAGGCGATGCCCGCGTGGCAGGCGCAATACGGTCCTTGGCCCGGCAGTTTCTTGGCGCCGCAGAAGCGAAATTCAGACTGGGCCGGATCGCCGATCGGCCAACGGCACATCGACTCCCGCAATTCCGAAATGGTCACGGGTTCGGATATCGGCACCACAACCTCCCGCACCGTGTGGGGCGCGGGGGCTTCAATCACAAATGGGTGAAAAGCGAGGGCGGTATTCCCGGCGATTTGCGGACTGTCCGCGTGTCGGTGGGCGGGGCGCCGCGGCGCCTTTTGGTGCGGCGGCGAAGCGGACGCATTCCCCGAACGCACATTGACACGGCCCGACAGCCCAAGCCGATAGACCTTGCCGATCACTGCGTTACGGGTAATCCCGCAGGCAAGCTCACCAGCAATGCGGCTGGCGCTCCATCCTTGGAGCCAGAGTTTTTGCAACAACTCGATTCGTTCATTGGTCCAGGACATCGAGGCCTCCTAGAAGGTTGCCAATTTGAACTGAGAGTCAGATGGAATTTCGCTCATTTCGAATTTAATTGAGTTGGACCCAATTGACGAGGCATCGCCATTCAAAACATGAACTCCACGCCCGCCGGCACAATTCCACGACACAGTTTCAAACGCCCGCCGCACGAGATCTCGCAGCTAACATCGGGCAAGCTATACTAGCGATTGAATCGTATGCAAGCCGCGCGTCGCGCCACGGAATGTTTTCAACAAGAGCTTGCATCAAGCACGCGACGTTTATTCATTGACCGCCACGAGACGCGACCAAAATGAAATGGTGCGCGCCGCAACCCTGCCGGAGACTTGAATGAAGGCCGCGGCATTCCTCGCGACGTCGAACGATGTTTCATTTTTGTTTCGATCCTCTCCATGCCGTAGGCGAATTTTCATGCAAAGGGTTTGGCTGGCCGATTTACTCATCCGGCGGAGGCTCGCGGATTTAAGGTGTCGCTTGCGGGCCTCCGCGCGCATGCGGGCGAAGCGCGACCGGACAACGCATCGTCTCAAGGTTAGCTTGTGCCGGGCTGGCCGATCAATCGGCGAGACATCCGCGACGCCGCGCGCATTGTCTTGCCGGGCCGGATGGAAAGCGTGCCGGTGTCCGCGTTGGCTGGATCATGTCGCGGATATCGAGACCCTCTTGCGGATGATTACGGCGCCGCCCTCTCAAGGCGCGCGCTTTGATCGACCCGGTGCCGGCGCGTCATTACCGGAAAATGGGTCTCTGGTTTTCGGGACAAAATGATGCGCGGTCAAAACTCTGATCGAGACGGCGGGGTTTGCTGGCGCAGTCTTGCGCAGGTCAAAAAGTCATGCGCATGCTGAGGATCCACGCATGATTATACATAGGTGTCAGCGGATCCGTTATGTGGTGATCGGGTACGACCGCGACTTGATAGGCGATGCCGAAGTTAAACTTCACACGGTTGTAGATCTGAAAACGGCCAAACATAATGCCAGGGCTCACAAAGAGCTGGTTTCTGTCGGCGCGCTCGCCGCTCGTCCATTGCGTGTCGTTGAAGGCGAATTCCGGCCAAAAATAGTCCAAGAGGTGGTATTGCACGGTCAAGCTGCTAAGAAGCGACGTGCCGACGTGGTTCCGCTCGTCAGTCGGGAGCGTATAGCCAATCGTTCCTTGGATATCAAAATCACCCCAGCCGATGCCACCCGCGATGGTGGGGGTGACAATCCAAGCCGGCCTGTTGGTAAAGGCGGTAATGCCGGTTGGCGCCTGAAATCCCAGAAAAGCAGTGAGAATATAGTTGCCATTTTCTTCGTTGGCGCTGAGCAGCCGCTGTTTGATGGTGACGAAGTTCCCGTCGGCGAAACCCGTTGCGGGCTCGACCTTGCTTCCCTCCCGGAGCCGCTGCTCGAAGGCCGGCACATTGATCAGAATTTCATTGGTGGTCGTCGGAATCAGCTCCAATCCCTTGCCGCCGAAATAATTGTTAATTTCCGCGCCATTTTGCAGGAATTGTTGAAATTGATCATATCTGTACTCTTGCTCAAGCCGCGGAGTGACGGTCGTGATCGGCGTCATCCAATGCGGCTGGCTCGCCTGTGCCTCTTCCGCCCGGTCAAACCAGTGCAGGAAATAATCGGTGATTGGGTCGGTCACGGCATCGTTCGGTACGGGTTGAGGGTACGGCATGTCCGCCGCAAAAGCGCCGCCCGGAAGGCTTGCGATCAGGGAAGCGATTACATAAAGCGCTGGCAGAGTGGCGGCGTCATTCGCGGAAGTTATTTTCTTACGTGTCATTTCCGTAGCCTTGTTCGCGAACGTAGGTCCAAAGTCTCGCTTCGCCATCCAATTGGTAATAACAATATATAACGAGGAGACAGGGATGCTCAAACATAATCGCCGGGGTCACGGTCAGGCGGGTTCTAAAACCCGTGTGCGTGTTAAAATTGTTACATGGGATTGATGCCCGCCGCGCCGCTAACCAAACGCCGCGAGTTGCCGTCGAGCGTCAATTGGAGGTAGCCGCGGCGCCCCCCGGCGCAACGTTGCCGATGGATGACGACACAACAAGTCCCGCGCCCGCGCCCGTCTGAGCCGGTCCCTGCGCCGATCTGCGCGTTGCGCAAGGCCATGCGTTCCTTTAGAAAGGCGCGAAATCGAGGACGCGCGATGGCCAATGACGAGGAAGAACTTGCCAAGATAATAGCCGGACCCGGCGCCGTGCCAGGTTCGCTTCGCCATGAAATTCCGGAGAACGGCGGCCAATTCAAATCGCCAGCCGAACCGAAAAGGGCCGCAACGCAGTTGCCAGAGCCGGAGCTGTCCGTCACCGTGCCGCCCGAGGCGCAATCGCCTACGGAACCGCAAGTTTCCATGGGATTGCACGCGCCGGAAGTACCCACGCCGGGAACACCCGCTCCCGAGCCCGTGGCCGTGCCAGGATCGCTTCGCCATGAAAAACCGGAGAACGGCAGCCAATCCCAATCGCCGGCCGAACCGGATAGGGCCGCGACGCAAATGCCGGAGGCGGAGCTGTCCCTAACCGCGCCGCCCGAGGTGCAATCGCCTGGCGAATCGCAATTTTCCTTGGAACCGCACGCCCCGGAAGTACCCACGCCGGAAACACCCGCTCCCGTGGACGCGGCCGCGGCGCCCGGGATGGTTGCGCCGCCACCGAGTTTGGCCGGCGAACAAACCAAGCCGCGCTCGCTCTTTCCCGCGCTCGCCGCTACCGCCATCGCCGGCGCGATACTGGGCTTCGGTGGAACATTGGGGCTGCGCTATTTCGGCGGCTCCCAGTTTAACGGAACTGCCTCCGATGAGCGCTTGGCTTCCTTGAACGCGCGCATGGATGCGATCAAGGGCAAGGAGGATGCCGCCTCCGCCGCCGCGCGCGCGGCTCTGGCCGCGATGGAAACCCGCGTCGCTGGCGTGGAGAGCGCCGCGAACAAAGCCGAGGAGTCGGCAAATTCGGCGCAGGCCGATGCCCAAAAGGCCCTCGCGTCGCAGCCGGCGGCCCAAGAGCCCGCGTCTGGTCCCGCGCCAGCGGTTCCCGATCTCGGACCCCTTGAAGCGCGAATCGGAACCCTCGAGCAAAAGCTTGCTTCGCTCGAAGCGGCACTCGCCGCGCCCAAGGCGGATCTCCGCCCGCAACAAGATCGTGCAGATGCCGCGACCGGAGAAGGCTCCCGCGCACACGCCATCGCGGTTGTCGCCGAAAGCCTGCTGCGAAAGCTGGATGGCGGCGGACAATTTTCGGGCGAAGTCGCGGCGCTCGAAAATCTTGGCGTCCCCCAGGCGTCTCTCGCGCCGCTGCGCGCGGCCTCCGAATCGACCGTTTCGACCGAACGGCAATTAACCGCGCGATTTGCGACTCTCGCTCCGGGGATTATTGAGAGCGAGTCCGCCAAGCAAGCCGGCGGGGATGAAAGTTTCCTCGACCGCATGACTCGCCATGCCAAAGGCCTGGTGCACATCCACCGCGCCGGCGATGCCGGAACCTCTGACGTTGAAGGACTCGTCGCGGCGATTGAAACCGCCCTTGCGGACCACGATCTCGAAGCCGCGTATAAAGCGTGGAAAGAATTGCCCGGCGCCGCCGCGACCAAATCGGAAAGCTGGGGGGAAGCCGCGAAGGCGCGGCTCGACGCCTTGAATGCCGCGAGGTCGATCGAGGCCGATGCCGTGGCGGTCCTGGGCAAGCCGAAGCCGTGATTTCCACCTGCTGAGACCTGAGAACGAAGTCCTCGCCGAGAAACAAATGGTCCGGGTTCTCTTTTTCCTCGTTGGTCTCATCGCCCTGGCGCTTGGCTTGGCTTGGCTCATCGACAGGCCGGGGGATGTTACGCTGAACTGGCAAGGCTACCGGATCGAAACGTCGTTTTTGGTTGGGCTCGGGATCCTGCTCGCTCTGGCCGCCGCGCTCGCGGTAGCGTGGAAAATTTTTAGTTCCGTACTGCGATTCCCGTCCTCCATGTCCGCCGTCAGCCGGGCGCGCCGCCGAGAAAAGGGCTATGCCGTGCTCTCGCGTGGCATTGTCGCCGTCGGCTCGGGGGATGCACGGCTTGCGGGCAAGGCCGCCGCCTTGGTCGAGAAACTTCTGCCGGATGAGCCTTTGGCTTTGCTTTTGAGGGCGGAGGCGGCGCAACTAACAGGCGATTACCGCGCCGTGGAAGCCGCGTTTAGGGAAATGACCCGGCGCGACCACACGCGACTACTTGGCTTACGCGGCTTGCACGCCCAGGCCCATCGGCGTGGCGATCTCGAATTGGCACATCACTTTGCGAGTACCGCGCATGATATCGCCGCCTTGCCCTGGACGGCAACCGCGGTTCTCGAACGGCATGTCGCGGCGAAGGACTGGCAAAGTGCATTGGCGGTGCTCGAAAACAGTAAAAACATAATCGACGGGACAACTCGGGACCGGCAACGCGCGGTGCTGGCAACCGCGATCGCGCTCGACAAGGAACAAACGGCGCCAGACGACGCGCTGCGTCTCGCGCGCTCGGCGATCAAACGGGCGCCGGACCTGGTGCCGGCGGTCGCGCTTGCCACGCGGCTCACGGCCCGCGGCGGCGGCGTGCGCAAGGCGGCGAAAATGATCGAGGCCGCATGGCCGCTGGCGCCGCATCCGGAACTGGCAAAACTCTACCTCGATCTGCGTCCCGGCGATTCAAACGCTAATCGTCTGGCAAGGGCTCGCATCCTCGCCAAGCTATTGCCGCGCAATCCAGAAAGCCGGTTGGCCCTGGCTAGCGCCGCGACGACCGCTTGCGACTATAAAACCGCGCGCGAAGCCATGTTGCCGATGATCGAAGCGGATGAACGGCCGACCGCCCGCATGTGTCTGATCATGGCGGAAATCGAAGAAGCAGAGCATGGCGAATCGGGATATGCTCGCGAATGGCTAGAGCGGGCGTCGCGGGCGCCGCGCGATGCGGCCTGGATCGCCGGGGACGTCATCTTGGACCAATGGTTGCCGGCCTCGCCGGCGACGGGAAAGCTCGATGCGTTCATTTGGCGGAGGCCGGACGAACGTCCGAACGCCGGCGGCGAGCCGGAAGAAGCGTTTTTCAGGCCGATTGCGGCGCCAGCCGAGCCAACCCTCCTAATTGAACAATCGATAGCAGTTGTGCCGCCGGAGAACCAGGCCGGGCCCGAGCCGGCATTTTCGACCAATGCCTCTCCCGCGATGATAGGAGAAGGAGCTGGCGCCAAAGCTTCCCCTGGGGAGGACAAAAAGCAAGGTCCTCTAGCGGCCGGTTCGCCGTCCGCAGCCGCCAACGATCCGGAACCTGAACAGATGCCGAAACCCGGATGGGGTTGCTAGGGTATCGTCTCGCGCAAAGATATACGATTTGTCTAGGCGCTTCAACGGCGGCGTTTTCAGTGCCGCCCGGCCGCAGTTGACGTCGCCGATGATGTCGTGCGCGGATTTCGTCCAGACGAAAGGCTTCGGGTCGGCATTATTGCGTTCGATGTCGGCATGGATGGCGCGCTCAAGTGCCGGCACGGTGAAAAATCTCCGATTCACTTTGTCAAGCGCTACGTGAGACACTACACTAGTCGGAGATGAAGTTCGCTGTCGGCACAGATGGCCGAATTTAAGGGATGACCGGGGCGTCGTTGCTCCAAATGTGACCCGCAGCGCCTTGCTGGCACTGCGGGCTTTTGGTGAACGCCTCGCGGTGTTACCAACCGCGGCCGCGCCAGCCATAGCCGCGGTGCCAGCCCCAGCCGCGATGGCGCCAATAGCCCCCGCCGTGCCAGCCCCAGCCTCGGTGCCAGCCATAGCCGCGAGCGCGCCAGCCGTAGCCTCGGTGCCAGCCATAGCCGCGCCCGCGCCAGCCCCCGCGGCGCCAGGCCCCGCCGCGGCCGCGCCAATAAACTTGCTCGACCTTGGCAGCGCCAGCGCCGTCCGTGAAGACCGCGGCCGCCGCCTGATCCGCGACGGCGCCTGGCAGGGGAAGTGTCATCGCGCCACCGGCTACGGATGACCCGCCAAGGAGCAGTGCGCCCCCCGCAAGGCTCAACGCATAATTACGAAAACTACGTTTCAGCATGTCAAGATCCCTTTTTCTCAGCCTTCCAACTCTATAAGAGTACCACAGATGCAATGAATGAACGCTGAACGAAGAATTAATTACGAAGAATTCATTCGAGACGGCATTCGCGCGCGTGCTCCATCCCATCGCCCTTGACCGGCAATCGGTCCCATCGCATCCAACCAAAAAGCCCGGTTATCTGGAATCCTTGCGTTAATCCGGCAGCGGGCGCACGTTGACGGGAGCGGCTCAAACTGGTCTACATCGGGCGCCGTTGGCCGCGCGCCCTATGTTCGCGGTCAACCATTCGAGACCGCACCTGAGATGAATTTGGCTACGCCTTTCGCCAACGCCTGGCACCATCGCGAGTTGATCAGGGCCGTGGTCCGGCGCGAATTGGCGGTCCGATTTCGCGGCACGATCCTTGGCTGGGTGTGGGCGATCTTCGGGCCTCTCGTCATGCTCGGTGCCTATACGGCGATATTTTCCCATGCGGTCGGGGTTCCGGCTTCGGCCAAGGGCGGCGGCGTCGGCGGTTACGCTTTGTCAATCTTTACCGGATTGATTGTCTTCAATCTGTTCAGCGAACTCGCCTACCGCGCGCCGGGGCTTTTGCATGAACACGCGGGCGTCATTAAAAAGTCGATTTTCCCGAGCGAAACCTTGGCCTGGACGGCGACGATCCGCGCCGCCGTCTATGCCGCGATAAGCTTAGGCGTTCTCCTCGTCTTTGAGCTGGCGCTGACCTGGCGGCTGCCGCCGGCGAGCTTGGCTCTGCCCGTGGTCGTCGCGCCGTTCTTTTTGTTCCTGCTTGGAATCTGCTGGTTTCTCATGGCGCTTGGATCGTTTACCCGCGATGTCGCGCATCTCATGATCTCGATCGTGCCGGTCTTCATGTTCGCGACGCCGATCTTTTATTCGATCGACGACGTGCCGCCCAGTCTGCGCATCTATCTGCATCTCAATCCGATCGGAAATTACGTCGAGATGATCCGCGACCTTCTCTTGTTCAACAGATTTCCGGGGATCATCCTTTATTCCGGTACGGCTTTGGCCTCACTCCTCATTTTCTTTTTCGCGTATCGTTTCTTCATGCAATATAAGGCCGTATTCGTCGATGTCATCTGATCTTGTCATTAGCTGCGATCGGGTCGGCAAGGCGTTCCAGCTCTATGTGCGGCGCAACGATCAGCTGAAACAAGCGATCTTCGGGCATTGGAAGCAGTTTTACCATCAGCATTGGGTGCTGCGAGACATCAGCTTCAAGGTTCGCCGTGGCGAAACGATCGGCATCGTCGGCCGCAACGGCGCCGGCAAAACCACGCTCTTGCAGATCATCTGCGGCATAACCTTGCCGACGCTCGGCCGTGTTCAAGTCAATGGTCGGGTGGCGCCGATCCTTGCGCTTGGCGCCGGCTTCGACCATGAGCTGACCGGCCGAGAAAATGCCTTGATCGGCGGCGCCATTCTCGGCATGCGGCGCGCCGCCGTCGAGGCGAGGCTTCCCGAAATCGCCGCCTTCGCTGGTATCGGCGACTTCTTTTTTCAACCGCTCAAGCTCTATTCGAGCGGCATGGCGGCGCGGCTTGCTTTTGCCGTTTGCGCGCATGCCGACGCCGATATTTTGATCGTAGACGAAGCGCTCTCAGTAGGCGACGCGGCTTTCAACGCACAGTGCGACGCCTTTATCAAGGATTTCGCGAACCACGGCACGATCCTCGTCGTCTCCCACGATCTCGAAACCATGGAGGAGATCTGCGACCGGGTCATCTGGATCGAAGATGGCGTTGTGCAGGGCATGGGGACTGCCAAGGACGTCACCGCGCGTTATCGCGAGGCAATCGAAGGCAGGCCGGTGGCGGCGCTCGCCGCAGGTTTCTGACCATTCCGGTTTCCGTGGAACTGTGACGCGGCAGTCGCGCTTGGTCCGGACGCCACTCTCGTCGAGCTGGAGCACCACAACTTCGAGCGGATGGGTGCGGAGGCCGGCGCGTCGATGCGCAAGGATATTGATGGCGGCTGGCCCAGCATCCTCGAAGCCTTCCGGCGCGAAGCCGAGACGTGAACACGCGCAATGCACGTGTGCGCGGACTCTATGCGTAATCAAATTCGTGCAGCGACAAAAAGTCGTGCAGCAACAAGGAGCGACCAATGACCATCGAACTCTATGTCTTTCCGCCGAGCCCGCGCGCTTTCAAAGTGATGACGGTCGCCAATCATCTCGGTCTCGACTGGACGTTGAGATTCGTAGATCTCACCAAGGGCGAACAAAAGACACCGCAATACGCTGCGCTCAATCCCAATATGCGGATGCCAACCCTAACAGATGGCGATTACGTACTGTGGGAATCAAACGCCATGGGCCAATATCTGGCGTCGAAGCGGCCGGAGAGCGGCTGATACCCAAAAGCGAGCGCGGCCGGCTCGACGTGACGCGCTGCGTGTTTGAACTTCCTGCGCGAGTATGTTGTAAAGCCGTTCATCTTCAAGTCCGGCGAACCAGATCTGGACGCGGTCGCCAGGGGCACCGACGTGTTCCATCGAGTGGCAAAGGTGCTCGACGGCCAGCTCAGGAACAAGAAATTCGTCACCGGTGATCGCTAACTCTCGCGGATTTCTCGCTTGGCGCCCCGCTGAAATATGCCGAAATGGCGCATCTTCCGCTTGAGCCCTATGGCGAGATCAATCGCTGGCATGCTGCCCTGAGCGCGCTACCGGCGTGGCAAAAAACTATGGCGCAGTCGCCGTTGCCAGCCACCGCTGCCGCCTGACTGCTTCAGCGGTCTCGCGCGCGGACGTGCGGAGCGCCTAACGGAGGCTGCGACACGTCCGTCATTCAAATCGAGACACTACCCGCGGCGGCGTCCTTGGACTGGGGAAAATTCGCGTTTTGCCGCGCGATCAGGATGATGGCGGCGGCAAATTCCACGACGATCGCGAGACCGACGAACCAGACGAACCGCGGATCCTGACGCACCAGCGTTTCGGCGCAAACGAGGATCGCGATATGGATCAATGGGATGGCGAGCAAGGTCGCCGTTGCCGCCGCCGATGCGGCCCCTCTCACGGATGCGACATTTAAGACAAGCCCGATCGCGAGCAGAGCATGGACCAGGGCGAGCAAAGGTATGCCGCACCGTTTCGCGGCCTCGCTCATCCACTCGGCGAACCGGCGCGGGTCTTCGCCGCTTGACGGCCGCTCGCGGAAGAATTCGAGGAACCGCAGTTCGAAGACACCTCGCCAATTGCGTTGCGGCAGGCCGCCAGAGCCTTGCATGCCGATCGGCAACGCATATTCGTCGAAATTCGCTGTCCGTGTCGAGGAGCCGTCGGCGGGAATTGTCTCGATCGAACCATCGCTCATGATCAATACGACACCATTCGCGTTGCGGCGGAATTCCGCCTCGGCGGCGGTGATGATTTGCTCCTCGTTCTTCTCGGCGGAGAAGTCATGGATGAACATGCCCGAGACGACATCGGCGGAACGCCAGCGGCGGAAATAGAGCGTCCGCGCGCCATTGTCGAAGGTGTAGAATTGCGCTGGCTCGAGCATTCGGTGATTGAGGGAATTGCGAATCACGTAAATCACGTCATGCATCTGGCCGACATGGGTCGGCGCGAAAACCGACGAGATCCAATAGCCCGCCCCCGCCGCGGCAATGGCGACGGAAGCGGCTGGTAGTGAGATCGCCCAGGCCGAGAGGCGCATGGAATAAAGAACCGCGAGCACGCCGTCGGCCGACATCCGTGCGAATTCGAGAGCGACGGCGACGCCAACCGCCATCGGCAAGGCGATGTAGAGCACCGTCGGCAGGATGCCGAGAAGGGCCGGCATAAGCAGTCCGCCACGGATCGCGGTCGCCGGAAGATATTGAAAAAGCGTGGTCATGACGACGGGAACGCAAAGTCCCGTTGCGACTAAAAGGGTTGCAGCCGCGATCCGTTTCGAAAGATAGAAAAAGAGGAGGCGGGGCATTGGACAATCCCTATCGGGCCCGGCGTAGCCACCCGCGGATAAATCACGTCGTCATTCGCGCCGCGGCTTTTGCGGCGAATTGGCGCCAAGCCGCATCGAAAACGCGGCCGCGAGGGAGACTTATCGCGCCAGCCCAATGGGCGAAATAGATTTTATCGCCATAGACATCGAGTGGTCCGCCGCCATCGAATGTCACCCCATCGGCCTTGTAGAAGCTCTCGCCGGAGGCCCCTGGAACGCATTCGCGCAAAGGGGTGATCTTCAAACCCATCCGGTGCGCGACGAAATTGGTCACCGGCTGGGCGAACAGCATACCGCGCTGACGCACGGCATGAAAGATCGCTTCGTCCCTGTCGATCACGTCGTGGAAGTGCTTCAAGCCAAGAATCTCTTTAGAGGCGACGAAGAACCCGTCGTTGAAGAGCATCGCGCCGCGAAGAAAATCATATTGTTCGCGTTTTCTGTTGTAGACATAGTCCGCCGTCGGCGCGGCCACGATCAAATCGCTCCTGCCAGCTTCGAGGCGGCCAAACATCTCGCGAAAATCGCGAAAAAGGATGACATCGACATCGAGATAGATGACCTCGTCGAGGGGCAGCGCGAGGGCAAGAAATTTCCGTAGACGCCGGCGATGCCCTGGAAACATCGGGTAAAGCCGCTTGGCCAAGGCGTCGAGTTCGGCGCTGTCCGGTTCGACGAAATGGACGCCGTAAATTCCGGCGGCCCGGCGCGTCAATGCGACATTGTCGTCATAAGGGATGAGATAGAGAGGGGTCGCCGCATTGGTGGCAAGATAGCTCTCGAGAAATGGCAGAAGCCAATCGACGATCTTGTCGTTGGCGATGATCGCCATGCCATGGCTTTTGGACGGAGGCGAGGAATTTTGCATTTTGCGCTTGAATTCACGTGGTATCTTGGCCATCGCCATGAGGATCGGCGACGGACGGCGCCGCGTTTCGTCTCGAATTGACGGCGTAGCCGGTTCGGGCGGAAAAGCAGCTCAAGCTATTGGAGAGCCTTGCTCTTCCTGTAGCTTGGCGAAGGCGGCCGGATCAAGCCGTAGCTATGCCGGGCGGATATGGCCGCGAAGGTGGAATGAAACAACGAGCGCAGGCGCAAAAGCCGCTGGCTCCGCGCATAAATGCGGATGACTCGCCAGTTGCCGCCGCGGAGCGCCTAGGTGTGCCGTCCTCCCCGCCGCTCGCGGGGCGAGTCGTGGCGATCGTGCATCCGGCGTGGCATTCTTGCGGCAGCCACCAGGTGTTCGTCTCCCAGGCGCGGGCCTATCGTAGCCTCGGCGCGAAAGTCATCAGTGTCGCGATCGCCGACGCGCCGGGCGCAACCGAGGGTTCCAACCAGCACAAATCCTATATGGCGGCGACGGCCGATCTCGACGCCGACCTGCGGCTTTTCACGGGCATGCCTTTGCACGGGGTTCTGAACCCGAGGTTCCTGTGCGCTGCGTGGCGATGGCTGCATGGGAATTTTGCCGAGATTCTGGTCGAGACGACCAAGCTCGTTCGGCTCCGGGAAGCGCTCGCTCTTGCGCCACGGGTCGATCTTATCCACTGCAATCATTTCTTCTGCGTGCCCGTGGCGATCCGCCTGCGCGAGCGGCACGATTGTCCGATCATTCTCGACACGCACGATCTCCAGGCCCGGCAATATGTCCTGCGCAATCATGCGGGCTGGGCCTTGCCGCCGGTGGCGCGCTACGAAGACATGCTCGAAATCGAACTCGACGCCATGCGGCCGATCGACATTTTGGTGCATCTCAACGACGAAGAGGCAGCCGCTTTCCAAAAGCTCGTGCCAGAGGGGCGGCACGCGTTGCTTTATCCTGCAGTCAACGCCATGCCGGCAGGGTCTGGCGGTGGCGATCCGATCATCGTCGCCAGCGCCAATTCCGCCAATCGCCTCGGCCTCGTATGGTTTTTAAAAGAGGTTATGCCGTTGGCGCCGGGTGTCCCGATCAGGATCCTCGGCAATATCGACCGCAAAATTCAATGGGGTGCGCCCGGTTTGTTCAAGGCGCATGCTGGGCTCTTCCGGGGAAGGGTCGAGACCGACGTGCTCCATGACGCTTATCGCAACGCCGCGGCCGTTCTGCTGCCAGCCACGGCCGGGCACGGGATCTCGATCAAGACCATCGAGGCGCTGTCTTGCGGGGCGCCACTGATTGCGACGCCGCTCGCCTTTCGTGGCCTCGGTATCAACCCGGCCGGCCTTCCAAATGTAACTGTCGCGGAAGACGCCGCCGGTTTCGCGGCGGCCCTGCGCCGCGTCCATGCTACGCGTCATTTGCCAAGTGCAAGCCGGGAGTTGGCGGCCACGCGCCGGTTCTATCAACAGCAGTTTGGGTTCGACGCTTATCGCAACGCGCTGGGGGAGATCGTGGGGCGGCTCGTAGAGACTTGAACGCGCATCGTTCACGCGGAACTTGCTTACTCCCATTCCACCACGAAATGCTGGGGAAATCCGGTTCCGCCGGTGGCGATTTGGCCTGCCTCGCCGGCGGCGCGGCGTAGGCCCGGCTTCATGACAAGAGGTTTCAGGATCGCCGGCAGCACGGCGGCGTTGATGTAGGCGCCGAAACATCCGTGCAACCCATATCCCCAAAGCATGTAGTCGCCCCAAGGTCTGTCCGTGCGAAACGATTCCGGCGCCTCGATTTTCAGCGGATCGAACATGGCGGAGAGATTTGCCGCCAGCACCATGGTGTCCTTGGGGATTTTGCGGGCGCGAAAGTGTCCCGCCGCGATCGTGGTGTCGCGGGCGGCGCGGCGGAACTTAAACGGGTTGACGGGATTGAAACGGAATGCCTCGAAGACATGCGCGGCAAAAAGCGCGTCGTTGCCGTCGTGCGCGGCCTGCTCCGCCGAGACGAGCGCTTCGGGCCGATCGAGCAATTGGTCAAGCGCCTGCACGGCTGCCTTGGAGATCGTCGGAATCGCGCCGATTACAAGCCCGATGAGATTGTTGCGGATGCCCAAATCGTCCATGCCGGGCAGGCCGGCCGCCTGCATGACGAGGCAACGCCCGAGCACGTCGTCCTTCCTCTCGCCGGATGCCTTGCGCTTGGCGATGGCCGCATCGATCACGGAGCGGCAGGCGGCCGCGGCGTCGAGCGCATCCTTGTCCAGAACGGGATCGGCCCGTACATCGGAGAAAAGATACCGGAACATGAGCGTCGCCCAGTGCATCAAATCGCCGTCGGGCGCGCCGGTGACGCCGAAATAATCGGTGACGATCGCCGTCGGCACGGGCAGGCTAAGCTCGGGCGGCACGTCGATGCGGCCGGCCTTTTCGGCGACGAGCTTTTCGGCGAGCCTCCGGGCCAGCGGCTCGACGATCGCGGCGACGTCGTCGCGCCGCATCGCAAGACGCATGTTGGAGACATCGCGTTGATAGAGCGCCGTGTCCTGCATCCCAAGAAAAAAATTCTCGCCTCCCGTTATCGCCCGCATCCTGGGCTCGTAGACAACCTCGAAATCGGCGTTTCGATCGAGCACCTCGATCACGTCGTCGTGGCGCGTCACGAGCGCCGTGCCGTTATTTGGATAGGCGCTGCCGAACTTATAGCGGACACGGAGATTGGGGAGAAACGCGCGAAGCGCCCGGAAGGCTAGCCGTAGGAAGCGCGGGTCCTGGCTGGCGGCCGCTAGCTTTGCCTTCAGGCCGGAGCCCTTGGCGGAGAGGATCGCCGCCGGAATCCGGTAGAATAGAGCGGCGATTCCATCGAGAATCATGCGCAGGCGCAGGACGAGAACCGCGACGAAATTCGGCACTGTCATCGCTCGTTTCTCCCCGTGTTTGCGCGTTTTACGTGGGGTCGACCACGCCCATGCCGATCATCCGCAAGGCGGTCATGCTCGGCACGAAGAAATATTCGCCGCCGCGAGTCTCGACGAATTGCGGGATGCCTTCGACAATAAAAGGAGGCCGCCCGGATGCCGGATCGGTGGGAATCACGAATTTGGCCTTGGGGCCATGTTCGCTGTCCGGCGCTCCGTCCGAATGGTTTCCGACGATCGGACAGGTGTCGCTGCCCGCCCCCGCGTCGAGCCCATAGTTGATCCATTGCTGTTGCACGAATTCGAACTGCCGGAAGAGGCTCGCGCAGACGATCAGCATGACGACTCCTTGCTCGTCCGTGTCCGGGGCGTCATCTGACGTATTGCCATAGAGCAGGCCGCGCCGGAGGATACGGCGGCGATTGGTCAAAACCGACCCGTCCCCGTCGCTCGGACCCAGCATGTCGCGTGTATTGACTCGCCTCATATGGGCGGTGAGGGGGCATCTGATCCCATCTGGGTCGTCGCGGGCATCTGTAGGGTAGCGAAAGTGGAAGTCCGCGAGCGCCACTTCGCGGGCCTTGGGTTCAGACGTTGGATGATCAATGTTGAACTGATTCCACGCCGCCACGTCCTTCGCGCGCGAAAGTGGCACCCCGTCCGACCAGCGGCCCACCATTTTCGCCATCAGGGTTTCGCGCGCGTGATCGACGTTTTCGATGCCAGAGACGGCGCGGAACTGTTCCACTGTCTCATCCATGAAGGCTGTGAACGCGGCGACATTCTGATGCAGCTTACGATAGGCCATGAAAGTGCCGTTGCGGCTGAAATCGAGCGGCATGGCGGCGCCCGCGATCTCCTGCGCCTCGTCAGGATAGCCGAGCAAGAATTCGCCGGTCGCAAGCGGCCGCCAATTGCCCTTGCCGTCGAGGGCGCCATTGCCTTGCACCTTCGTCCGCTCATCTTCTCCGGAATATTGGCCATAGAATACCGGATCGCCGATTCCATCGGTGAAGCCGAAATGCTCCTTCGGCGTGGGCACGTATTTGCCATTCTCCTGATGCTTGATAATGAGGCTCAGGTCCTGATACTCCCGCGGCACCCGCTGTCCCGGTGGATTGTGTCCGGTGAGTAGCGTTACGCCGCCACTATTTCGGGCGTGGTTATTGATCTGCGAGGTCACGGACGCAAGCGCGGGGACAGCCTTTCCGGTATACGAATCCATTTGCGAGTTGAGCGTGACGAGAATATGGACCGTATTCGGATTTGGGCCGAAGTCTTGCCCGCTCTTGGTCCACACTTCGTCCCAGTGCTTTTCCCAGTTTTTGTCGAAATGGTCGCCGAGCATGGGTGCGCGCTTGATCATGCCGTCGATGAATTCGTCCGGCATCCCGCGCAACGTCCGCGTCGGAATTTCGAGTGCCAGCAGCCCATACCATGTGAAGGCGATATTGACGGTGACAGGAAGCTTTGGACCCGGGCTCGTCCTGGGCGGGCAGGCCTGCGCCGTGGTGATCATCGGCAAGAGCTCGGTCACGAATTTGCGCCCCGACTCTGCTCTGTCGATATGGAAGAGCATGATGCGGCCCTTGTAAAAGCCCTGCCTCCCATAGGCGACGAGAATATTGCCTTGAATGTCGGCAAGATCGAGATGGACGGCCATGCTGCGCCTCTAGATGCCGATGATGCCCGGCTTTTGAGTTTGCGTGTAACGCGGGTCCGGCCGATCGTTGATCACGCCGAGATTTTCGGGTTGATTAACGGTGACGAAGTCCCGGAAGGCGGCGTAGAATTGCTGCGCCGAATTCGGGTCTGCCGCCAGCAACTGACTATCGATCGCGAAACGGGTGAAAGTCCGCTGCAGATGGAGGGCCTTGAGAACGGTCGGGAGATTGGAGTCGGGCGCCGCGGGAAACGGCTTCGCGCCCGCCCTCATAAGGGTCGCATAAGCTAGCCAGAGCCCGGCCGCGAGCACCACCGCGCCGACGAGCAGCAGCATAATTCCGCCGCGGAAAATAAACCACACGACAAAACCCAACAGAAACAAAATGGCGCCGAGGCCAGCCGGAATTAGAATTTGGTCGGCAGGCCAGGCCGGGAGGTTTTTTACAGTCTCATTGGCATCGACGTAATAATCGTTGAACGGCATCGTCGTTTCGATCTGGCAACTCGCGATATATTTCGCGAAGGACGCCGAGTCATTCACGCTGTCGAAGCGCTCGCAATGGATGAATATCTTGCGCAATTCCGGTTCCATCGTGGCCCAGAGCGTAGCGAGATAAGAGTCACGCTCGGCATCGGCGCCGCTCGCGGCATCGAACTCCGCGGCGAAAAACAGAAACGGGCACGTCAGATGATCTTGCGGTTGCGCGACCACGAGATTGATCTTTATTTTGCTCAAGGCATTCCGGAGCAACAGGCAAATCACATTTTCCGTCTGGCGCCCGTTGTAGGCTACGTCGTCGATGACAACGAAGCGGGCGAAATGGTTGCGCGTGTTCCGCGCGAATGGGCTCTGTTCGCCACCGCAGGCCAGCGACTGCTGGGCTGTGGGCAGCATGTCGAGCCTTTTGCGCAGCGCGTGGACCGGCGACGCAGATCCGTCTGCAATCGGGTCCGTTTTTACGGGGACGAGAACCGTCAGGAAATAATGTCCGCCATCGAATGTTGGCATGAACGGCTCCTTGGCGAGACAAAAGAGTCAGAGAAGCGTATGGGCGGCATCCGGCTGATCCCGGACGTAAGCGTTGCGGTGTTTGTCGGCGTTATCCGTGTCGTTGCTGGCGACCGGCGCATAGCCTTGGTAGCCAAGGCCGTTCTGGAGCAAGCCGCCGTTCAGCTTTTTGGATAGAATTTCGATATACGCCTTTTGGAAATCTGCGGGATCAAGGTCCTTATGCAGCTTGGCGAGCTCGAGAATGGCGCGCCGAATGCGCAATGCCGCCTTGATGTCGCGTTGCGCAGCACCTGGCGTAGCATTGTAGTAATAATCCGTGTCGATCTGATTCGCCCGGATATAATTCTTGAAGGGTGTAATGGGGATCGAGTGAGGGTATCGCGTGCTCGAATACCAGAAAAAGTCGAGACCGCTTGGAATCCCGTCCGAGAAGGCATCGATATATTGGTCCCACGTGCCGTTGAAGTTGCTGCAAAACAGCATGTAATCGTTTTGCAGCTTCTGCTTGCCCTGGCCGAGGTCCGGCCACTGATTGCGTTTAATGAGCACCCATCGCGCAAAATGGATGATCGACAGACCTAGCAGCCCCCCCAAAAAGGATGGAAGCGCGCGCGACGCCATGAAAATCGCCCGCTGGAGCCAAGTTAGCCTCGGCCGCATCGGCGTGACGACGTTCATGCCATAAGCCTTTCCGGCGACGTTGGACATGGCCCCTCCCCCCTTCGCGCATAGTCCGGTTTTTATTAGTCGGCATCCCGCGGCGAACACGGATGTTCATCTGTTGATAAATCATTATGCCACCTTTTTGCGGCTATTGGCAAGCCTTGGCTGTCATCGGTAGTGTCTTGAGACACTACCCTGTCATCGTGCCTGGCGGCCCGGCAAAATAAGCCCATATGGCCTCGTAACGCTTAAGCTGTTCTAGCATCCCGGCCTTGGTTTGCGCGCGCATTCCGCGGCGAGTTCCGGCAAGCCGGTCGCAACCTAATATCGCCGGCAACAAATTATTATGGGTCCGCGTTTAATTTGATGTGGACGCAACGAGGCCCTCCAAATGACGCCAGCCGCAATGACACTCGAAGCACGCCCTGCACACCCCCCGGCGCATCTCACAACAATGGCCCGGCCAATAATGATTCGGCGTATCCTTTGGCTCAGGTGGGTCCGGGCTCGAGCCTGGCTGGCGCCTATCTCAATCAATTCAACGAAATGGTAAAATTGATCGAGCAGCTTCCCGGTGCGCCCGACTTGATTGTCGATTTATTGAACTGCCAACCGACGAGCTACCAGGATTATTTCGCCGCTTCGGCGATGCCAGGGCGCGCCTCCGCGACCGATATTTATGCGGCGTTGAACCGATGCGTGCGGCAAAATTTCGAGGACGTTCTCGACGATCTCAACCGCAAGGCCCTCGGCGCCTTGGCCGCGATTAGACGCCACTATAAGATCCATGGGGACACGCGCCCCGACATCATGACGGACATCTGCGCCCGCGCGGGAACGCATCTCCGCGAAGTGCTCGGCAAAGCCAACGATCTCGTCGGTTTTGTTCCAGGCGGGCCGGGCAATTTCGCGCCGCGCCGGAAGCTCCGAGTCTCGCAAGCTTAAATAATCAATTTGACCGCAATGCGGCTCGGATTCTACTCCGGGCGAGCGCAACGCGGCCGGAACGAGCGCGACGGACCGGCGCTGGCGCAACCGAGTGGTTTGGCTTAAGGCTCTTGGCGCGTCTTTGCCTTTCCCCGCGCGCGGGTTAAAACCCAAGACTTGGTTAAACCCGCCGCTCCCTCGCTCCTCCTGATCGCGTTTCCTCAACAATGCGCCTGTCCCGATATTTTCTGCCGATTCTGCGCGAGACGCCGAAGGAAGCGGAGATCGTCTCGCACCGCTTGATGTTGCGCGCCGGCATGATCCGCCAGGAGGCGGCCGGGATTTACGCTTGGCTGCCGCTCGGACTTCGCGTCTTGCAAAAAGCCGGGCAGATCGTGCGTGAGGAAATGGACAGGGCCGGCGCGATCGAACTCTTGATGCCGACCCTCCAGCTCGCCGATTTGTGGCGGGAAACCGGCCGCTACGAGGCCTATGGCCCGGAAATGCTGCGAATCAAGGACCGTCACGAGCGGGAACTCCTCTATGGACCGACCAACGAGGACATGATCACCGGAATCTTTCGCGCCTATGTCCGTTCCTACCGGGAGCTGCCCAAAATCCTTTATCATATCCAATGGAAATTCCGTGACGAGCAAAGGCCGCGCTTTGGCGTCATGCGGGGCCGCGAATTCCTGATGAAGGATGCGTATTCCTTCGATGTCGACGAGGCGTCGGCGCGGCTTTCCTACAATAAGATGTTCGTCGCCTATTTGCGGATTTTTTCGCGCATGGGGTTGAAGGCGATCCCGATGCGCGCCGAGACCGGGCCGATCGGCGGCGACTTGAGTCATGAATTCATCATTTTGGCGGCAACCGGCGAGTCGGCGGTATTTTGCCACGCCGATGTTCTGGATTTGCCCATCCCGCCTGAGAACACCGATTACGATGGCGACCTCTCGCCTATCGTCCACGCATGGACGAAGCTTTACGCGGCGACCGGGGACGTTCACGATCAAGCCCGTTTCGAGCGCGAGACGCCGGCGGAGAAACGCATCCAAACGCGCGGCATCGAGGTCGGCCAGGTGTTTTATTTCGGGGAAAAATATTCGAAGCCAATGCGGGCCTTGATCGCCGGCCAAGACGGAGTCGAGCGGCCGATACAGGGCGGTTCCTATGGGGTCGGCGTGTCGCGTCTCGCCGGCGCCTTGATCGAGGCGAGCCACGATGAAAATGGGATTATCTGGCCCGAGGCGGTCGCGCCTTTTAAGGTAGGATTGGCCAATCTCAAGGTTGGTGACGGCGCGACGGACGCCGCGTGCGCCGCGACATATGCCGCTCTCGAAAAAGCAGGCGTCGACGTGCTCTATGACGATACGGACGAGCGGCCCGGCGCCAAATTCGCCAAGCTCGATCTGATCGGGCTGCCTTATCAGATCATCGTCGGCCCCAAGGGACTGGCGTCGGGAACGGTGGAACTCAAGACAAGGGCGACCGGCGCACGCGAAAATCTCGCCGCCGGCGCGGCGATCGCGCGGCTCGCGGGCTCATGATGGAAGCCTCGAAGGGCAGCCGCCCGTTTGCACCCTTCGAGTGGATGATCGCGCTCCGCTATCTGCGCGCGCGGCGCAAGGCGAGCTTTGTTTCGGTCATCGCCTTTTTCTCCTTTCTCGGAATTGCGCTGGGCGTCGCGACGCTGATCGTCGTCATGTCGGTGATGAATGGCTTTCACAAGGAATTGCTCGACAAGATCGTCGGCATCAACGGTCATATTTTCCTGCAGGCTGCCGACACGCAGTTCACCGATTACGATGAAGTGGTTAGGCAAGTCGCCGCGGTGCCCGGCGTCGAATTGGTCATCCCGTTAATCGAGAGCCCGGCGGCGGCTTCCACCGCCAGCATGGCGTTTGCCCTCGTGCGGGGAATTAGGGAGGCCGACATTAAGCGCCTCCCAGGCATCGCCCGCAATGTCAAGCAGGGTACCCTCGACGGTTTCGATACGGCGGGCGGCGTCGCGATCGGCCAAAGGCTCGCCGAAAATCTAGGGCTTCGCATCGGCGACAAGCTGAAAATCCTGATCGCGAACGGCGCGCAGACGCCTTTCGGCATTACCCCGCGCAGCAAGGTCTATCCGGTCACCGCGATCTTTCAGATCGGCATGGCGGAGTTCGACAATCTTTTCGTCTATATGGCCTTGCCCGAGGCGCAGGGCTTCTTCAACAAGGACAATCAGGCAAGCGTCGTCGAGATTTTCGTGGGCCGGCCGGAGGAACTCGACGCGGTGAAGGGCAAGATCGACAGGGCGGTGATGCGGCCGATGATCATGACCGACTGGCGCGAGCGCAATAAGACATTCTTCGACGCGCTGAACGTGGAACGCAATGTCATGTTCGTTATCCTGACGCTGATCGTGCTTGTCGCCGCGCTCAACATCGTGTCGGGGCTGATCATGCTCGTCAAGGACAAGGGCCGCGACGTCGCGATCCTGCGCACCATGGGCGCCACGCAAGGCGGCGTCATGCGGATCTTTCTCATCACCGGCGCCTCGATCGGGGTCGCCGGAACGCTCGCCGGCTGCCTTCTGGGCCTGCTCGTCGCGAGCAATGTCGAGGGGGTTCGCCAGCTTCTCAAATGGCTTTTCGACGCCAATCTGTTTCCGGCCGAGATTTACTTCCTTTCCAAAGTGCCCTCCGTGGTCGATCCTGGCGATGTTCTCACTGTTGCTTCGATGACGTTCGTTTTATCGCTGCTGGCGACGATCTATCCGTCCTGGCGCGCGGCAAAGCTCGATCCGGTCGAAGCGCTCCGTTACGAATAGCCATGTCCCCTCCGGCGCTTTGCCTCGAAAAGATCGAACGCCGCTACGATCAGGCGGGGTCTCCGCTCGAAATTTTGCGCGGCGCCGATTTTTGCCTGTGGGCCGGGCAATCGGTCGCGCTGGTCGCCCCGTCCGGCGCCGGCAAATCGACGCTACTCCATATCGCGGGCCTTCTCGAAAAACCCAACGCCGGGGAAGTGTATGTCGCCGGCGAAGCCACCGTCCGGATGGCCGACGATCAACGCACCGCGCTCAGGCGCGGCGAGATCGGCTTCGTCTATCAATTCCATCATCTGCTGCCGGAATTTTCGGCGCTCGAAAACATCATGCTGCCGCAGATGATCGCTGGGCTGTCGCGGCGCGAATCAGCCGACCGCGCCGGGCAATTGCTGCATTATCTGGGATTGTCCGAACGCGGCAATCATCGGCCTTCGGAACTGTCCGGCGGCGAGCAGCAGCGGGTCGCGATTGCCCGCGCAGTCGCCAACGGCCCAGGCATTTTGCTTGCCGACGAGCCGACCGGCAATCTCGATCCGAAAACCGCTAGCCATGTTTTCGCGGCGCTCGACGCGATCGTCCGGGCGACCGGCCTTGCGGCGTTGATCGCGACCCATAACATGGAGCTGGCCAGCCGGATGGACCGGCGGGTGACCTTGCACGACGGGCTTGTGGTGGAGCTGGCGTAAATAATTAGTGCAAGTCTGGATTTGAGATTTCAACCCTTGGTGCGAAATATCCCATCTTGCCGTTCATCACATAGTTACCTCCGACGTCACGTCTTATATTGCATGTTGTGATTTGACGTTATACTGAGAACGTCAGATATCACATCTCATGGCCTCATCGACTGCGGGCCGCGCTGTGCGGATTTTTGTTCAACACTCGATCCTGAGGGCCGCCGATCAGCATCGAGGAGGCAGCGGAATGTTGAAATGAGACTACCGCTCGCAGCCATCGCGGTCCCATGCGGTTCAAGATCTAATAGGGCGCGCCGAACGTGGCGACCTTTGTCGACTTCGTCGATTTCATGAAGCGTCTCATCAAGGACGCGAAACAAAAGCTCTTAATGATTGTCGCCAACCTGCGCGTCCATCACCCCTCCTTCGACACAAGCTCAAGAGCGGTTCAGGAAGGGCCGGAATTGGGCGCGAAAGTGGGGTCGCATTCCAAGCGATTTGACACGCTGTGTGCGAAAACCCGCCAAAACCCGCAATTGCTTGCGCCTGACGGGACGATCGCCTAAGCGAACACCCTTGCCGCGAGGGATAGGTTCATGAATGGCGCAGGATCCTCTCCATAACATCATAACCTTGCATCACGACAAGGTTTTGATCGTCGATTTCGGCTCGCAGGTGACGCAATTGATCGCGCGGCGCGTCCGCGAGGCGGGCGTCTATTGCGAGATCGCGCCCGTCCAAAACGCCGAAAAGACGTTCGCGGAGCTGGCCCCGAAAGCGGTGATTTTGTCGGGCGGGCCAGCCTCAGTCCATGTTGAAGACTCCCCACGTGTTCCGGATTCGATTTTTGCCGCCGGGGTGCCAATCCTCGGCATCTGCTATGGCCAGCAAGCGATGGCGGCGCAAATGGGCGGCCAGGTCGCGGCCGGGCATAAACGCGAATTCGGCCGCGCCGAGGTCGAGGTCATGCAACAAAGCGCGCTGTTCGATGGGGTGTGGGAACAAGGCATGCGTTATCCGGTTTGGATGAGCCATGGCGACGCGGTGACCGAATTGCCGCCTGGGTTTTCCCGCATTGCCGCCTCGGAAAACGCGCCGTTGGCGGCGATTGCCGACGAGCAGCGCGGCCTCTATGGCGTGCAGTTTCATCTCGAAGTCGCGCACACGCCGGACGGCGCAAAACTGCTTGCGAATTTCGTCCACAAGATCGCTGGGCTCACCGCCGATTGGACGATGGGTGCGTTCCGGGCCGAGGCCGTCGCCGCGATCCGCGCGCAGGTAGGCGACGGCCGGGTTTTGTGCGGCCTCTCGGGCGGTGTCGATTCGGCGGTTGCCGCCTTATTGATTCACGAAGCGATCGGCGACCGTCTGACTTGCGTTTTCGTCGACCACGGCCTGTTGCGCCTTGGCGAGGCGGAAGAGGTCGTGCGTTTGTTTCGCGGCCATTATAATATTCCGCTCGTCCATGTCGAAGCGGCGGAGCTGTTTCTGGGCGCATTGAGCGGGATCGTGGACCCGGAAGAAAAACGCAAGATCATTGGGCGCTTGTTCATTGCGACATTCGAACGCGAGGCCAAAAGACTCGCCGCCGATGGCCGCGGATTGCCGGAATTTTTGGGGCAGGGCACGCTCTATCCAGATGTGATCGAGAGCATGCCGGCGAGTGGCGCGCCTTCGGTCACGATCAAGTCGCATCATAATGTCGGCGGCCTGCCCGAGCGCATGAAGATGAAGCTGATCGAGCCTTTGCGCGAATTGTTCAAGGACGAGGTGCGGGCGCTTGGCCGCGAACTGGGACTGCCCGGAAGTTTTGTCAACCGGCATCCGTTCCCAGGGCCGGGGCTCGCGATCCGCTGCCCCGGCTGCGTCACCGTTGAAAAGCTGGATATCCTGCGGCGGGCGGATGCCATCTATCTCGACGAAATCCGCAAGGCGGGCCTTTACGACAAGATTTGGCAGGCGTTCGCGGTGCTATTGCCGGTGCGCAGCGTCGGCGTCATGGGCGATGGGCGGACTTATGATTTCGTCTGCGCGCTACGTGCGGTCACCTCGGCCGATGGCATGACCGCCGATTTTTTTCCGTTCGACATGAACATTCTAGGCCGCGCCGCGACGCGGATCATCAATGAGGTCAAGGGCATCAATCGGGTCGTCTACGATGTGACGAGCAAGCCGCCGGGGACGATCGAGTGGGAGTGAGAGGAGCGTTCAGCGCGAAGCGCTGACGATTTGGTCCGATGGACCAAATCGAGCGACGAGCGCGCCGGGCAGCGCGTGGCCGCCCGGCGCCGGGGGGCTCGCGCAGTGCGCCGCTATTACGCGAGAAAGCGGAGCGTCTGATCGACGAAGGCGTCGGCGTACTGGAAGATGCCACCATGGCTCGCATCCGGGAAGATGCTGAGCTTCGCATTAGGAAGGGCGTCGAACAGCGCGATGGAATTTGCCGTCGGCACCATGACATCCGCGTCGCCATTGGCGATCAGGACCGGTTGCCGGACCTGTTTCAGCGTCTCGCTCGAGTCCGGCGCCTGGCCCCATTTGGCGATTGCCGTGATCTGGGCCTGGACGGTCTGATCGCTGACCGCCATGTCGCGATCGGCCTGACGCTGCCCTAGGCGCTGCAGGAACGCCTCCGCCGCCTTCTGGCTTTGAGGGGAAGGGGAGAAGAACAGGAAATGCTTCGGATGCTTGTGTTCGGCACCGGCCCTCTGGAAGGCGCCCTGCAGGATCGTGCCGACATTGCTGATGCCCACACCCCCGGCAGGTCCGGTTCCCGCGAGCACGATCTTGCGGACCAGCTCGGGGCGGGTCTGCGCGATCACCTGCGCGATGAAGCCGCCCAGCGAGAAACCGAGAAGGTCGACCTGCGCGAAGCCAAGGGCCTCGATGAACGCGATCGCGTCCTCCGCCATATCGGCGACGCTGACAGGGGTCTGGCCGCCCGAGCCCCCCACGCCGCGATTGTCGAAGATGACGACATGGCGGCTGCCGGCGATCCCGTCGAGGACCTTCGGGTCCCAGTCGTCAAGCACGGCCGTGAGGTGGTGCAGGAAGATCATGGGCACGCCGCCTCGCTCTCCGAGCTCACGATACACCATCCTGGTGTCCTTCACCTGGATCGTCCGGGTGGCGGCGTTCTGAAATGTCTGACTCATCGTCATTGCCTTTCTCTGGTGGGGAAAGCTTCGCCGGACGGCTCAGCTTGAATCTTTAGATAACGACCGTTATATAACGGTCGTTATGCCATTTGCAATGACCGGCCGATTTTTTTTTTGAAAGGGCACCATGAGATATCCGCCTGAGAGAAAGGCCAAGACGCGCGATGCCGTGCTGAAGGCGGCGGCGTGTGAGCTGAGAGAGTGCGGCTTCTTTGGCGTTGGCGTGGACCGCTTGTCTGCCGCCGCCGGTGTGACGTCGGGCGCCTTCTACAGTCATTTTTCAAGCAAGGAGGACGTGCTCGCATCGGTTATCGATGCGAATCTCGGCCGCCCGTTTGTTGAACCGGGGGACGGAGACCTGAGGAAGCGGCGCGAGCGCCTGCGAGCCTATCTTCGCGGCTATATCAGCCTGGAGCATCGCGATGACCCCGGACAAGGATGCGTGATCCCGACGCTGAGCGCGGACGTCGCGCGATCGGGAGAAGCGATCAGGAAAATCTATCAGCAGCGCATGGACGAGTTCATCGGAAAAATCGCATCCCTGATGAAAGGGGCGCCCGGCGTCCGCGAGAAGAAGGCCTGGAGCCTGTTGAGCATGATGGTCGGCGCGATGCTGATTGCCCGTGCGATGCCGGACAAGGATCAGGCCGCGAAGGCAATCGATTCGGCGCTGGAGAGCGCGCTCGAAAGCGTCGGCGAATAAATGGTGTGGCAACCGTCCACACTTGGCACTCGTGGTAGCGGCGCGAGCCGCTCCTCAGCTTCCGTGGCGGATCCGCCGGCATGAGCACGATCAGCGGTTCGTCAGTCAGCTGGATGAAGGCGATCCCGGGCGCGTTGCGTTCATGGCGGAGGAAGGCGAGGCGATCTTGCCGCGCATCAACCCGTCGGCGAGATCAGGCGATGACAGACTAAGGATGACGACCTGCGTGTTGGACAGTTCGTCGCACATGATCGCCATCACCGCCGGCAGCCATGCGAACTCGTGACCGGTCAGGAAGCCGAGGACGAAAGACGCCTTGGCGGGTGCAGTCCGTCCGCGAAGGCCAGGAACTTGGCGGCAAACTCCTCGGAGGCCATCTCGGGGTCCTGAAGCAGGCCGGGCTGGTGCGCGACCGCCACGAAGGTCGCCAGACGCACTATAGCGCGCAGCTCGGCGCCTTGGCCCCGCTGATCGACTGGACAAGCCAAATGGCCAACTTCTGGCAAAGCCGGTTCGACCACCTCGAAGGTCTACTCAAAAGGATGGACCAATGACCAATACTGCGACCGAAACGCTCTCCGTCGTTGTCGAACGGGAGATACCATTTCCGCCGGAAAAGATTTGGCCCGCGCTCACGCAACCACACCTGATCGAGGAGTGGCTCATGACGAACGACTTCAAGCCTGTCGTGGGCCACAGTTTCACTCTTCGCGCAGACTGGGGCGTTGTTGACTGTCAGGTCCTGGCAGTCGCGCCGAACAAAACGCTGTCTTACACGTGGGGTGCCTATGATCTCAGGAGTGTCGTTACTTGGACTCTCACCCCAACGAGTACGGGGACCCACCTGCGCATGGAGCAGTCGGGCTTCCGGCCGGATCAGCCGCAGTACTACCAGGGCGCCAAGGGCGGGTGGCAGGGATTCTTTGCGGCCCTGGAGCGGAACAAGTCAGAGCTGGGCGGGGGCATGACAAGTCAGAGCTGGGCGGGGGCATGACAAGTCAGAGCTGGGCGGGGGCATGAGTAGAAGAGAAGTTTGAACGTTTCACTCTACGTAATCCCGTTAGTCGGGCCAGCACATTAATAAAGGAGAGTATCGATATTATTGATGATGATAATCCATTTTGAGCTAACGTCGGCAGAATGGAAGTAGGGACACGCTCGAATACACCGCCTGAAATATCTATCGACTTATCAACCGATTAACATCCTCGGCCTGACTTACCTCAAGGCCACCGCGCGAGGGGCGGTAGCGACGACAAAATCGCCTCGACATTGCCCGCTGTTTGCAAGCCGAAAATCGTCCCGCGATCGTAAATCAGGTTGAATTCGGCGTAGCGGCCGCGCCGCACGAGCTGCTCCTCGCGATCGGCCTTGGTCCAGGAAAGCGCGAAATTGCGGCGCACGAGTTCGGGATAGACGGCAAGAACACCCGCGCCCGCGGCCCGGGCGAAAGCGAAGTTTTCGGCGAACGCGGTTTCGTCGCCGCGAGGGCAATCGAGATAATCGTAAAAAATTCCGCCCGTCCCGCGCGGCTCGTTGCGGTGCTTCAGATAAAAATACTCGTCGCACCAATTCTTGAATTTCGCGTGATCCGCGACTTTGCGATGGCTGTCGCAGGCGGCCTTCATGGCGGCATGGAATTCGCGCGTATCGGGATCAGTTTGGACGCGCCTTCGGTCGAGCACGGGAGTGAGATCGGCGCCGCCACCGAACCACGCCTTGGTGGTCTCGACGAAACGCGTATTCATATGGACGATGGGAACGTTCGGATTCCAAGGATGCGCGATCAGCGAAACCCCGGAGGCCCAGAACGCCGGATCGATTCCGGCGCCAGGTATTTGCGCCGCGAATTCGGGCGGAAAAGTTCCGAACACCGTCGAAGTATGAACCGCCAGTTTCTCGAATACCCGGCCAGTGAGGATTGCCATGCGGCCGCCGCCGCCATCGCCACCGGCGTGATCGGTCCTTGCCCAGGGTTTCGTCACGAAACGTCCTGGCCCCATGCCCGGCTCGGCGAAAGGTCCCTCCGCCTCGCCCTCCAAAAGTTCGAAGGCCGCGATGACCTCGTCCTGCAGCCTTTCGAACCAAGCCCGGGTCTCATATTTGCGACGATCGCTTGCATCGGCTTTGGTCATTCGAATGGCTTTCCAGGGTCACGCGAATCAACCGCGCAAATCAAGAACGAGCTTCCATTCCAGAGATGGGACCCCATTTCGCGACAATGATCATGCGTAACGTGGCGGAGGCACCCTCCTGGTGCCATCCCATATCACGCAAGCCACCATGTGCCGAAACCGAGGCTCGCAAGCGTCAATGGCAGGCCAATCCTCCAATAGGCAAGAAACGAGATCGTTATCCCCGCTTGCTTCGCCCGTTCGGCAACGATGAGGTTGGCGACCGAACCTATCAAAGTGAGGTTTCCGGCGAAGGTGGAACTCATCGCCACGATCCGCCAAGCCCGGCCCGGCTCCGGCAAGTTCATGACAAATGGCTTCAAGATCAAAACCGCCGGCACGTTGCTCACGAGGTTTGAGAGAAAGGCTGTCACGCCGGACAAAATCCAGGCATTTTCGAGATGAAGCCGCGCCATCGCCGCTGTGAGATTTGGCGTCAAAAGCTCCTTTTCGGCGCCCGCGACTACGATAAAAAGCCCTGCGAACATCAACAAAAGGCCGCCGTCTATTCCGGCATAAAGTTCCTTCGGATCAACGGCACGCGACAGAAGAAGCAGCGAGCCGCCAATGAGCGCTGCTTCGGCAATTGGAACTCCTGCAAAAAAACTGACGATGACCCCCAAGGTCACGAGTATCCCCTTGGCGAGCTGCAAAGGATGTCGGCGCGGGCGCGGCTCTTTCGCGCTGGGACCGAAAGCGGTTGAGAATTCCTCATGATAAACCAGGATAATGAGACCCGCCGTCAGCGCGAGGGCGACCGCCGCCGCCGGGGCGAGCTTGCTCGCGAAGTCCGCGTAGGGAAGATGCGACGCCACGCCGATGATCATGTTTTGCGGATTGCCGGTGAAAGTCGCGGCGCTGCCCGCGTTCGAGGCCATCGCGACCGCCAGGAGATACGGCACAGGGTTGCGGCGTAAGGCACCGGCGACATCGATGACGAGAGGCGCTATCACAAGACAAATCGCGTCGTTGACGAGAAAGGCGGAGAAAAACCCGGTGACGATGACGATTGCGGCCAAAAGTACCGGCGCCGAATGGGCGCGGCGCAGGGCGAAATGGGCCGCGAGTTCGAAAAAACCTGAAACGCGCAATTGGCTAACAATAATCATCATGCCGAGCAAAAGCGTGATGGCATCGAGATCGATGGCTTTGAGCGCTTCAGAGAGACTCAACGACCCGAGACCAATCATCAGGCTTGCGCCAACGAGCGCTATGCCGGCACGATCGATCCGCAACCCCGGCGCGCGGCCGAGCGCCACTCCCGCATATGTCAAAACGAAGACAGCAATCGTGGCGGCCGTCCCCCAGTCGTTTGGAGCAGGGCTCATTTTGGAGTCCATGCGGTCAAGACCTCATGGCGAGGGCTTCCGCCCTTCGTCGAAGGTCGCGCCCAAACTCTTAACAAGCACTGTCTTGACGTTGTAGCCGTCGTCGGTGAGCGTCATGTCGTAGCAGGTGCGCGGGTAACCATTATCCAGGCTCTTTCCTTGCGCAACCGTCTTCGCCAGCTCGGCCCGCACCGATTCCAGCGTGGCGGGGCTGACCTCGATCTTAGTCAGGCCCCTGTCGCGCAATTCATAATCGAGAGCGGCGTCATCGCGCATTTCGGTTGATGGATTCTCGAACTCGCAAAGGTTTTTGAGCTGGCCGACATACATCAAACGAACGAATTCCTTTCCGTCGAGACCATGAATCAGGGCCAGGACGCGGCGCTTCTCGGCGTCCGTCAAGTTTTGCACGTGGAAGACCGCCCGTTTAGCATCCGCGGCAGAGAGCGCGCGGTCGGCAGCGCCCATGTCGATCTCGACGCCAAGAACCTTAACCGCGCTCACCTGTGCCGCCCGCTCGAGAAATTTCTGCACGGCAAGGTGAAGACCACGGAAATTCAACAGGATGATGGCAAGTACAACAAGGCCGAAGGCGATTTGCAGTGCTGCTTTGATATAATCCAAGGCTTTTGACATCGCACCCTCCCTCAATAATTGACGCAGGATAACAGTGTTGACGCCATTTTTCGCCCGCCAAATGGCCACGACGAAGGCGTCATTTCGGGATGGAACGTCATAAGCTTCCGCCGAGCTGCCGCGTGGCTTCTCCCGCCACCAATGCCGCCGCAACTGCGACATTCAGCGACCGCATCGGCGGCTTCAAGGGAATGACGAGACGCGCATCGGCGGCGGTATGGACTTTGGCCGGCACGCCGGCCGACTCGCGGCCGCAAAGCAGAATATCGCCGGGCAAAAAGCTGAAAGCCGTGTAGGCGAGGCGTGCCTTGGTCATCAACAGAACCAGCCGCCGGCCATTGGCGCGGCGCCACGCCTCGAAGGCCGCCCTATGGGGATAGCGGGCGATCTCGACATGGGCAAGGTAATCCATGCCGGCCCGGCGGAAATGCTTGTCGCTCGCCAAAAAGCCTGCGGGTTCGATAATCGCGGCGGCAAGCCCGAGACAGGCGCACATCCGCAAAATCGTGCCCGTGTTTTGCGGGATGTCTGGCTGATAGAGCGCCACGGTCAAAGGCGCGGTCCGGCCGGGCTGCATGTTTGCTATCGTGGACTTTCAAAATAACGGAAACCGTCGCGATCTCGTGGCTTGATCCGCTAGCAGCGGACCTCTCATTGAACGAGCGGGCGATGCCGTTGCAGCATGGCTATTGCATCCGCGACGGCGCTCGATTATTCGATAGGCAAGACAATCCGCCGGAGTTTTAGGACGTCATGGCAGCAAGCACGATAGCAGAAGAACCGAACCGGAGGGACTTTCTATACGTCGCGACCGGCGCGATGGGCGCGGTTGGGGCCGGGTTCGCGGCTTGGCCGCTGATCGACCAGATGAATCCCGACGCGACGACACTGGCCGCCTCCTCGGCGGAAGTCGATATCGCCAATATCGCGGAAGGGCAGATCGCAACCGTGAAATGGCGCGGCAAGCCTATTTTCATCAGCCATCGCTCCCAAAAGGAGATCGCAACGGCGCGCGCGGTGCCTTTGAGCGAGCTGCGCGATCCGGCGACCGACGAGTCGCGGGTGCAAAAGCCAGAATGGCTCATCCTCATCGGCATTTGCACCCATCTCGGCTGCGTGCCGCTCAAAAATGACGGCCCCTATGAGGGCGGTTACTTTTGCCCTTGTCACGGCTCGGTCTACGATGCGTCCGGCCGCATCCGTTATGGTCCAGCGCCATACAACCTTGCCTTGCCGCCGTATAAATTCGCCAGCGACACGAAGGTCACGATAGGCCAATAGCCGCGGCATGCGAAGCCTGCCAGCCGGTGCCGTGGAAGATCCCCGATAGATGTCATCGAGAGAAGACCTGACCATGAGCGGAGAGCCGGCCTACGTACCGAAGAGCCGCCTGGCCAAGTGGTTCGAAAGCCGTTTACCGGTCGGCGGCCTTATTCACTCCTCCTTCGTGGTTTTCCCCAACCCGCGCAACCTCAACTATTGGTGGACCTTCGGCGGCATCTTGTCGTTCATGCTGGTGGCCCAGATCGTCACCGGCGTCGTGCTTGCCATGCATTACACGCCGCACTCCAGCCTCGCGTTCGCGTCGATCGAGCATATCATGCGCGACGTGAACTACGGCTGGCTTCTGCGCTACGCCCACGCCAATGGCGCCTCGACGTTCTTCCTCGCGCTTTATATCCACATGTTCAGGGGCATGTATTACGGCTCCTACAAGGCGCCGCGGGAAGTCTTGTGGCTGCTCGGAGTCATCATCTTTTTCTTGGCGATCGCGACGGCCTTCACGGGCTATGTCCTGCCTTGGGGGCAGATGAGTTTTTGGGGGGCGACGGTCATCACCAGCCTGTTCTCGGCAATTCCGTTGGTTGGCGATTCGATTACGACTTGGCTCTGGGGCGGATACGCGGTCGATAACGCGACCCTCAATCGTTTCTTCTCACTTCACTATCTGCTGCCCTTCATGATCGCGGGCGTCGTCGTCTTGCACATTTGGGCGCTGCATGTTCATGGATCGAACAATCCCGCCGGAATCGAAAAAAAGTCCGCCAAGGACACCTTGCCTTTCCATCCCTATTTCACCGTGAAGGAC
Organism: Candidatus Methylaffinis lahnbergensis; assembly: GCA_002890675.1. GTDB lineage: Bacteria > Pseudomonadota > Alphaproteobacteria > Rhizobiales > Beijerinckiaceae > Methylocapsa > Methylocapsa lahnbergensis. The sequence continues at coordinate 54,284 of PEFW01000004.1, read as the reverse complement.
GGTTTCGCGCTGGTTTGCTTCCTTGCGTTTTTTGCGTGGTTTGTGTTTTACGTGCCGAATTATCTTTCCAATGCCGATAATTACATCGAGGCCAACCCGTTGCTAACTCCGGTTCATATCGTGCCGGAATGGTATTATTTGCCGTTTTATGCGATTTTGCGGTCGATCCCTTCGAAACTTGGCGGAACCGCCGCGATGTTCGCCTCGGTGTTCATTATCGCGTTTCTGCCTTGGCTCGACACCTCTAAGGTCAAGTCGGCGGCTTACCGGCCTCTTTACAGGGTTTTCTTTTGGCTTTTTGTCGCCTGCGCGGTGCTCCTCGGCTATATGGGATCGCAGCCGCCGGAAGGAGTCTATGTGATCGCCGCCCGGTTCCTGACCGTCTATTATTTTCTCTACTTCCTGGCGATCCTGCCGTTGCTTGGACGATTCGAGAGGCCGAAGCCCCTGCCCCCCTCCATTTGCGACGCGGTGCTGAGTAAGCCTGACCAAGCCGCGGCGGCGGACGCCAATTAAATGGAAGCGCACCAACCGGGGCAATGACCGTCTGGCCGCGAGGAAAAAAGCGATGAGGCACGGGATTGGCCGCGGTATTTTATTGGCTTTTGGCGCGGTTCTGGCGCTGGCTTTAGCCGCCAGCGCCGCCAAACTGCTCGCGGCCGAAGAAGCGCAGCCGGGGCCCGTCGAAAAGCAGGAGCAGCCCAATCCGCCGCGTCAGGAATGGAGTTTTGGCGGCCCATTCGGCCGCTACGATCAGGCCCAGCTTCAGCGGGGGTTTCAGGTCTATCGCGAGGTTTGTTCCAATTGTCATTCCGTCGATATGGTCGCTTTCCGCAATTTGGCGGATCCCGGTGGCCCCGGCTTTTCGGAAGCGCAAGTCAAGGCGCTTGCCGCCACATACAAGATCAAAGACGGACCAAACGATACCGGCGAAATGTTCGAGCGGCCCGGCCGGCCATCGGATTACTTCCCGTGGAATTTCGCCAACGAGCAAGCCGCGCGGGCGGCGCTCGGCGCGGCGCCCCCCGATATGTCGCTGCTCGCCAAGGCCCGCACCTACGAGCGCGGTTTTCCGCTCTTTCTGATCGATCCCATCATCCAATACCAAGAGCAAGGCGCCGATTACATCTATGCGCTCTTGAACGGCTACACGAACGACAACGACCTGAACTGGAACGAATATTTTCCGGGCCACAAGATCGCCATGCCGAAGCCTCTCGGCGATGGTCTTGTCGATTACGCGGATGGCTCGCCCAAGACGGTTCAGCAATACGCCAAGGATATTTCTGCCTTCCTGATGTGGGCCGCCGAACCGAAACTCGAGGAACGCAAGCGCCTCGGCTTTCGCGTGCTGATCTTCCTTATCGTCTACGCCGGAATGCTCCTTCTCGTGAAAAAGAAGATTTGGTCGCGCGCCAAACTGAAGGCCGGACACGATCTGCCGTAGGCTTCGCCGCGCACAATCTTGGGTTTGCTGAACCGCGCCGGATTACGGTCAGCCGCCAGGATTTTGGACCGCCCAGAGCGACGGAAATTGTAAGGCTAGGCCGTGTTGACGGTTTTTATCCAGAACCTTGCGGCGGCACTGGATAGCATTGAAGGGTAAGCTCTGTAGGATTGCGCGGAATTCCGAAAACCCGTCCAGCGGGTGCGAACCGTGCTATGGCATGGCCATGAACGTAGCCAAATCTTCGCCTTTAATCGCGAACGGAACCTATCGTTTTTGCGTCGCGCCGATGATGGAATTGACGGACCGGCATTGCCGATTTTTCCATCGCTTATTGTCGCGCCGCGCCCGGCTTTACACCGAGATGCTGGCGGCCCGCGCGGTCCTGTATGGCGAGCGCCGCCGCTTGCTCCGCTTCGACGCGGCGGAGCATCCGGTCGCCCTGCAACTCGGCGGCTCCGATCCGGCGGAATTGGCGGCGGCGGCGCGAATTGGCGCCGACTACGGTTTTGCCGAAATCAATCTCAATATTGGGTGTCCGTCCGAGCGCGTGCAAAGCGGTACTTTCGGCGCTTGTCTGATGCGCGAGCCTGAGCTTGTTGGCGACTGCGTCGCCGCGATGAAGGCGCGGGCGGGGATTCCAGTGACGGTCAAGTGCCGCACGGGCGTCGACGAACAAGATCCAGAAGCCGCACTTGGTCTTTTGGCCGAGCGCGTCATCGCCGCCAATTGCGACGCATTGATCGTGCATGCGCGAAAAGCCTGGCTGAAAGGCCTGTCGCCGAAGGCCAACCGCGAAGTGCCACCGCTCGATTACGGTCTCGTCCACGCCCTAAAACAGCGCTTTCCCAATGTCCCGGTAGTGCTCAACGGCGGCCTCGCAGCACTCGCGGAGATGCGCGCCGAACTCGATCATGTCGATGGCGTGATGGTAGGGCGCGCCGCCTACCAGAGCCCGGCGCTGCTTCTCTATGCCGATCCGTTTTTCTTCAACGAGGCGGCTCCATTTGCTGGCGCGGCGGCGGCGGCCGGGGCTTTCATTCCTTATGTCGAGGCGCGTCTTGCCGAAGGCGTTCCGCTGCACGCGATGACACGGCATCTCCTGGGGCTTTTCAATGGCTCCCCAGGTGCCCGCGGGTGGCGGCGCCATCTCGCGGTGGAGGCGGTGAAACCGGGCGCCGATGCGAGAGTTTTGCACGCGGCCTTGCAGCATGTGGATCGCCGGTGCGGCATCGGCGCTGCGGCATGAGCGCACTCTTGAAAAATCGACCGCGGGTGTCGATCTCTGGCAAGCGAAGCCGCCATCTTGCAAATCCCGGGCGCGTGCCACGCAGATGTTGGCCAAGGAGATCGAACGATGAAAAAGCTTGCCTTCATCCGGCGCAACAATGAAAGCCATTGGGTCGGCGACGGCTTTCCCGTGCGCAGCATTTTTTCCTACAATGACCTCGGCAAGGAAATATCGCCGTTTCTGCTGCTGGACTATGCCGGGCCCGAAAATTTTCCGCCTTGGGAACAAAGGCGCGGGGTCGGTGCCCACCCGCACCGCGGCTTCGAGACGGTCACGATTGTCTATAGCGGCGAGGTCGAGCATCGCGACTCCTCGGGCGGAGGCGGCATCGTTCGTCCCGGCGATGTCCAATGGATGACGGCGGCCTCGGGGCTCGTGCATGAGGAGTTTCACGGTTCCGAATATGCCAAGCGCGGTGGGCCGTTCGAAATGATCCAGTTATGGGTCAATCTCGCCGCGAAAGACAAGAAAGCCCCGCCTGGCTATCAAAACATCACGGACGACCAAATCCCCCGCGCGGACCTGCCGTCTGGCGCCGGGACCGTGCGCGTGATCGCGGGCAATTACCAAGGAACGCGGGGCCCCGCGCATGTTTTTAGTCCGATGAACCTTTGGGATGTGCGCCTGACCGCCGGCGCGCGCGCGGAATTTAGCGCTCCGGAAGGCTGGACGGCTGCGCTCTTTGTGCTCAAGGGCGGGGTCCGGCTGGGGTCTGGCGAAATCGTGGCCGCCGCGGAAATGGCCGTTCTCGAACGCGGGGATGAAAAGTTTGCAGTCACGGCGCTGGACGACACCACGTTCTTGTTCCTCAATGGGCAGCCGATCGAGGAACCGATCGTTGGCCAGGGGCCTTTTGTAATGAACACGCGGGCCGAGATCGAGCAAGCGATGGACGACTACCGCAACGGACGCATGGGCCGCCTTGCGGCGCATGGGTGAGCGGGATTGGCCCAAGCGCGATCCTAAAAAAGTTGCATGGACTAGCGCGACGGTCGGCAATATTCACGATCTACGCGACCACATCATCGCCCACGCCGGCGCGAGCGGGGTGACGCATCCGGTGGCGGCCGTCGATGCGGTCGCGACCTCGCCGGTGATCTATTACGTCCACACCGATCATCTCGGCGGTCCGATATTGATTCCGCGACGCTCGCGAAAATCCATGGCGCGTCGTTGGACAGCTCCAAGGGGCGCCACCGCCCATCCGAATGCACTGACGCGGTCAAGATGCCGATTGTAACCATCCGCGGATCCGGAGCAAATCGGCACGTCATTTGTCGAACGCACGAACCGCGCGTTGCGAATGGACATCCACGGGTTGCCTTGGCTGACGAACGCCTTTTCCAAAAGGATCGAAAAGCACGCCCTTTCAGTCGCGTTGCACGGCATGCGCTACGATCGCGGACATTCACAAGACGCTTCGCATCAGCCCCGCGATGGCGGCTGGCATAGAAGATAAGCTTTGGCCGGTTGGAGACATTGTGGCCATGACCGACACGGCCCTGAAATCAAACTGACGCACTACCCTAAAATCATTTTGCTTGTCAAAGCCTTCAAATCGATCTATTTACACGCTCCCCCTCGGACGAACTAACCTATTTTGGCGCGGCTAGCTCGCGCCGTTTTCAAGAGCGTTAGCACTGGTCATTGCAGGACCAGGTTGCGTCAATCGCCCCCCTTTTTTGCACGGCCAGATCCGCGCCACCCTTCCAAGGACTTCATCCCAATGCAGGAAATCAAACTGCAGGACTTGAAGCTCAAGTCGCCAACCGAACTGCTCGCCTTCGCGGAAGAACACGAAGTCGAGAACGCTTCGATCATGCGCAAGCAAGAGCTGATGTTTGCGATCCTCAAGCAATTGGCGAGTCGCGACATCGAGATCGTTGGCGAAGGCGTCATCGAGGTCTTGCAGGACGGGTTCGGCTTCCTGCGGTCTCCCGACGCCAATTATCTGGCGGGACCCGACGATATTTATGTATCGCCGTCCCAGATTCGTCGGTTCGGCTTGCGCACGGGCGATACGGTGGAAGGCTTGATTCGCGGTCCCAAGGAGGGCGAGCGGTATTTCGCACTGCTCAAGGTCAATACGATCAATTTCGAGGACCCGGAAAAAATCCGGCACAAGGTTCACTTCGACAATCTGACGCCACTTTATCCCGATGAGCGGCTGAAGCTCGAGATCAACGATCCCGCCAAGAAGGATTTGTCAGCGCGCGTCATCGATATCGTGGCGCCGATCGGCAAGGGCCAGCGCGCCTTGATCGTCTCGCCGCCGCGCACCGGCAAGACGGTGCTTTTGCAAAATATCGCGCAATCGGTCACCGCCAATCACCCGGAATGCTATCTGATCGTGTTGTTGATCGACGAGCGGCCGGAAGAAGTCACCGACATGCAAAGATCGGTCAGCGGCGAGGTCATATCCTCGACCTTCGACGAGCCCGCGGTGCGCCATGTCCAGGTCGCCGAAATGGTCATCGAGAAGGCCAAGCGTCTCGTCGAACATGGCCGCGACGTGGTGATCCTCCTCGACTCGATCACGAGACTTGGCCGCGCGTATAATACGGTCGTGCCATCGTCGGGCAAGGTTTTGACCGGCGGCGTCGACGCCAATGCTCTGCAGCGCCCTAAGCGGTTCTTCGGCGCCGCGCGCAATATCGAGGACGGCGGCTCGTTGACGATCATCGCGACCGCGCTTATCGATACCGGCTCGCGCATGGACGAAGTGATCTTCGAGGAATTCAAAGGCACCGGCAATTCGGAAATCATTCTCGATCGCAAGGTCGCCGACAAACGGACTTACCCGGCAATCGACATCACCCGCTCCGGCACCCGCAAGGAGGAATTGCTGGTGGCTCCCGACATTTTGAAGAAAATGTATGTGCTGCGGCGTATTCTCAATCCGATGGGCACCATCGATGGGATCGAATTCCTGCTCGGCAAATTACGGGAAACGCCGAAGGGTAACGCAAATTTCTTCGAATCCATGAACACTTGATCAGACCTCGTCGCACGCCAAGGAATTCGCACCCGCGGGCTTCTCCGTGATGGATTTGTTGTGCAGGCGGCGCTCCCATTCGAGCGCCTGACCAACGATTGTTGGAAGATCGTCGTATTTCGGCGTCCAGCCTAGCACGGTCTTTATGCGCTTCGTACCCGCGACGAGCGAGGCCGGATCGCCAGGACGGCGGCCGGAAATCCGAACCTTGAAATCGAAACCCGACACTTGCTTGACGGCATCGACGACTTCGAGCACCGAGACGCCACGGCCATAGCCGCAATTGCAAATGAAACTTTCGCCGCCCTTGCGCAGGTAGTCGAGCGCCATGAGATGGGCTGCGACGAGATCGCTGACCTGGATGTAGTCGCGGATGCAGGTGCCATCTCTGGTTTCATAATCGGTTCCGAAGACTTCGAGACCGGGGCGTAATCCGAGCGCCGCTTGCACCGCGACCTTGATAAGATGCGTCGCGTTCGGCGTCGATTGACCAAGACGCCCCTTTGGGTCGGCGCCGGCAACATTGAAATAGCGCAAGATCGCGAACTTCAGTCCGTGCGCCTGGCCAACATCCTGCAGCATCCATTCAGTCATCAGCTTGGAGCGCCCGTATGGGTTTATCGGGGCGAGAGGAAGGGTTTCGTCGACCGGAGTGACTGGCGGCTCGCCATAGACCGCCGCGGTCGAGGAAAAGATAAAATGTTTGATCTTTCCGCGCACCGCGCATTCGAGCAGGGTTCGCGCCTTGGCGGTGTTGTTGAGATAGTAACCCAGCGGATCGGCAACCGATTCGGGCACCACGATCTTGGCGGCGAAATGGGCGATGGCGTTGATCTTATGGCGGGCGAGAATGTCGTCCACGAGCGCCGCGTCGCCAACATCGCCGGCGATGAGCTTGGCTGTCGCCGGCACCGCCCAACGGAAGCCTGTCGAGAGATCATCGAGAACGGCAACCTTATCGCCGGCATCGAGAAGGGCCAACACCATATGGCCGCCGATAAAACCTGCTCCGCCTGTTACCAGAACCGTCATGCCGTCACCCGTATTCGAAATCGTCTCACGATTCTAGCGCAACTTGGTGCAAAACCACTTTCATAACGCATTAAAATGCTGCGGTCCTATGCAGCACGCGCGCGCCAGCGGGGCTGAAAGCGACGGATCTGACCTCGTTCTCATGCGTTTGCCCGGGATATATCTATCTGCGCGCGCGAGCCGGACCCATAAGGACGGACATTGCCGGCAAGGCTGTGGGGCGCAAAGTCGGCCGCCGCGTGGTCGCGGCTACGCTCGAAAGCGACTGATACCAAGTCTCTGAAAATTTGCTTGCCTCAATGCAAAAGATATTGGCCGTTGATTGTTTGGCCTAGCCGGTCGTTGTCCTCGACGAAGGCGGTGATGAATTCATGCAGGCCGGTCTTAAAAATTTCCTTTGTTGTTGCATTCTCGAGCCGCGCCATCACCTCGTGCGCCTGTTTTTGCGACGCGCCGGCACGGCCATAGGCGTTGCCGATCGCGTCGAGGAAATGGACGATATTGTCGTAGCAGGCGATCAGCGAGCGCGGCATTTCCTTCTTGAGGATCAAAAGATCGGCGATCAGCCATGGCTTCACGCTCTCGCGATAAACCCAATGATAGGCGGTGAGCGACGAGACCGCGCGCAGGATCGCGGTCCACTGGAAATAGTCGAGCGACCCGCCGACGGTCTCGGTTTCCGGCAACAGCACGTGATATTTCACATCGAGGATACGGGCGGTGTTGTCCGCCCGCTCGATATAAAGGCCGAGGCGCGAGAACCAATAGGCGTCGTTGCGCAACATGGTGCGGTCGACGCAACCATCATAGTCGAGCGACGTCTTTTTGACGAATTCGAAGAAATGCGACAGGGCCTCGCGGTCGTAGCGGCTGGAACCATTGTTGCTTGCTTCGAATCGGCCAAGTTCGATCCAGGCGCCGTTGATCGCTTCCCATATTTCGGCGGTGAGCGCGGTGCGCACCGCCCGCCCATTGGCCCGGGCGAACTTGATGCAATTGCAGATCGAGGAAGGATTGTCCGGCGCGAAGGTCAGGTAATCGACGACACTGGCCTCCCCGGCGGCGCCGCGGGTCGCGCGAAAACCTTGCGCCGCGCCCGACGATTCAAGCGCGCTTTCCCATTCGGTGCCGGTCCCGGAATAGCTTGCGGGCAGGGTGGCGAGGCGTTGCGCCGCCTTAATGATCCGGGCAAGAAAATCGGCGCGCTCGACGTAGCGCGCAAGCCAGTAGAGATTGTCCGCCGTGCGGGAAAGCATTGCCTGCCTCGAATGAGCGTCCCGATCAAATGGAGCCACTTCAGCGATAAGGACGCAGCTCGAAATCAAAGAGTTGGAGCATGCTGGAATTGAAATAGCCGGGCAAGTTTTTTAAGGACACGCTCTAAAGCACGATTGAGCGAAATTGAAAACTGGTTCGCGATCAGGATCATGCGGGAACCAAGGCATTGCATCACGGCTCGCCCAAAGCAACCAACCTTCGCCCCTCCACCAAGCCGGCTTGGCCGCATCCGTGGCCAGCTTCGCGGCAACACTCTTCTCCGGTCCTCCTTGTTTCAGGCGACCGGCGTTGAAAAATCATGTCGATTGGCTTTGGCTTTGCAACGGGAGATTTTCGTCGAAGATCGAATCTTCGACAATCCAGGTATCCTTGGTGCCGCCGCCCTGGCTCGAATTGACGACGAGCGATTTCTCCTTCAAGGCCACTCTTGTCAATCCGCCCGGCACGACCCTTATGCCGTTCGCGCCAGTCAGAACGAAGGGCCGCAAATCTACATGGCGCGGCGCGATGCCGGCATCGAAAAAAGTCGGGGTGGTGGAGAGCGCGAGCGTTGGTTGAGCAATGAAATTATCAGGATCGCTGGCGAGTTTTGCCGCGAATACCGCGCATTCGGCCGTCGAGGCATGCGGCCCGACAAGCATGCCGTAGCCGCCCGATCCGTTGACTTCCTTCACTACGAGTTCGGCGAGATGTTCCTGCACATAACGCAAGGCGCCGGGCTCGCGGCAACGCCATGTCGGCACATTGTTCAAAATCGCGGTTTCGCCGAGATAAAATTCGATAATCTCCGGCACATAGGTATAGATCGCCTTGTCGTCGGCGATGCCGGTGCCGACGGCATTGGAGACGGTCACATTGCCCGCCCGGTAGGCACCCATCAAGCCGGCGACGCCGATGACCGACTCTCGCTTGAACGCGCGCTGATCAAGAAAACCGTCGTCGATCCGCCGGTAGATGACATCGACTCTTTTCGCGCCTTCCGTGGTGCGCATATAGACGACACCATCCTCGACGAGCAGATCGCCGCCCTCGACGAGCTCGACGCCGAGTTTATCGGCCAGGAATGAATGTTCGTAATAGGCCGAGTTGAACCGGCCGGGCGTCAACACCACGATGGTCGGCTCGCCGGCCGCCGCCGGGGGCGCCAGCGAACGCAAGGCGGCGAGCAGGGCATCCGGATAATTCTCGATCGGAGCGACGCGGTGCTCGGCGAAAAGGTCGGGCGCGAGGCGGATCATGACCTCGCGATTCTCCAGCATGTAGGAGACCCCCGACGGGGTACGCAAATTGTCTTCGAGCACGTAGAAATCGTCTTCGCCGGTGCGGACCACATCGATGCCGGCGATATGGACGTAGATATCGTGCGGCACCCGCCAACCGACCATTTCTGGCCGGAATTCGGCGTTGCGCGCGACAAGACCGGCCGGGATGCGCCCCGCCTTGAGGATTTCTTGAGCGCCATAGATATCGGCGAGGAACAGGTTGAGGGCTTTCACCCGCTGCACGAGGCCTCTTTCCAGAAGGGCCCATTCCGAGCGGAGCATCATGCGAGGAATAATGTCGAACGGGATCAACCGCTCGGCTCCGTCCTTTTCCCCTTCGCCATAGACCGCGAAGGTGATGCCGATCCGGCGAAACAACAGCTCCGCTTGCGCGCGGCGCGCGGCGAGAAGCCCGGCCGGCGTCGCCGCCAGCCAGCTCGCGATCTTGCCATAGACTGGCCGGATCGCGCCGTCCGCCAAGGTCATTTCATCGAAACATCGAGGCTCAAGCATTTGCCCGCGCTCCTTGCCGCCGGCGGTCTGGATCATGGTTAGCGGCACATGGCCGCTCTCGAATGTTTGCTCTTGCATGCGGCGAAGCGAATCGTGAGGACAGAACCAGCGGCCAAGAAAGGACTGCGGACCGAAGCAGCACAAGCCCCGCGGCGAACCGCGGTGATTGGCGCGCCAGAAACTTGGGAGCATTTACCATGCCAGATTTCAGCAAAAAAGCCCAGAAAGTCGCGATGGGGGCGCGTGCGCGCGGCTGTGCCATGCATGGGCCTGCGGTTCCATTGCGAGCGAAGCAATCCTGAGCGCTTACCGAACGGGCGAGGCGACCGCAATGGCAGCCAACGGCTGGACAGAAGCACGAACGGCTGCCTCGACGATGAGATTTGTCATAGCGACCCAAACCATACAAATGCAGCCACCAGTGGGGCGGGAGCTGAATACGCCGCGCTGAAAAAACGATTTTTTACCCGATTACGAAAAGCGCCATATCCTCCGGATCGTTCAAGTAGACCCTCTTCGCATTTGGCCCTTAGAAAGAGACCCAGGACGAGGATGGCGGTTACGATGATGTTATGGAGGGTCGGTACGACCACCGTGAAGCATATCGCCAAGTGCAAATATGCGGAATATATCGGGTGCCGCACCATGGTGTAAGGCCCGCCCGTCACAAGTCGGCGTATCGAAGGAAAAATTGCAAAGCTTCGTCCAATATTACAAAACGCCCATGCTAGATTTATTAAGTAAAAAAGAACAGCAGCAGTAAAGACGAACCCGACGTAACTTGAGGCAAATAAAGGAACTGGACTATGAAATTCCAAAAAACTCAGAGCCGGATAGCTTATCACCATTCCGAAGAAGCCCGACATTGTCGGCAGCGGCAGCGTCAAAAGGGGGTTACGCAAAACAGTGACAAGAAGAAATAGTGGGAACGCCATGGCGACAGTAAGAGTATACGGTGGAAGCCCGTATGACCGAACTAATACTATAATAAAGGAAAGAAGCATTAAAGCTTTATCCGCCCACGGCCAAAAGACCGCACGCTTATCGTAAACTTCCTTGAAACGAGCCAACAGACCGCCCCGCAGTCTCGATGCACGAGACCACCAGATACCTAGACTTTCCGCCATTTTAATCGCCTCCGAGGTATGTCCAGCCGTTGCTGATCGCTCCGCCGTGCAACATTTCAAAGAGAACGCGGGAATGGGCATCGAGGCAACTCCATGCAGGTTTAATGGATAGCGGCGGCGGCGAGCCAGATCGCGGTTTCGGGATAGAGAATGAGGCCGGCGCTTGCGAGGGCGATGCCGAAAGGGATGCCGGTGCCGGGTTCATGCAGGCGGATGGCCCATTGGCGCGCCAGGAGAACTCCGGGCAAAGGCCATATACGCAGCACGATGATCGAGACGCTAAGCAGACCGCCAAGAATGCTGGCGGAAAGCGCGTAGTCGCCGAGATGATCGAACCCCAGCCAGATCGCGGTCGCCGCCGCGAGCTTTGCATCGCCGCCGCCGATCCAGCCGCGCGCGAACAAGCCGAAAGCGAAAACGAGCATCGCCGCGCCACAGGCGAGATGCCACAAAATTTCGGTCGCGGGGAGACCGCAGGCGAACGCCATGGCAAGGAACAGGACCGCAAGCGCGATCGAAATGCGATTGGAAATGGTCATTGTCAAGAGGTCGGAAATCGCGGCGAAGGCCATCAGGGCTGGAAAAAATAAAAGCGTCGCGGCTTCAAGCATGATCTTTCAAAGTCCATTTCAACGCCTAGCGGATAAAGGTTCAGGGCGGCAAGTGATCGCGAGTCCAGCGGTCTCTCGAACCCGATAGCTGGGGATTTGTGCTCTCAAGCTGACGCGGGGCCGGTGCCATTACTTGAAACCAGCGTCGACAGCCCCGAAGAAAGTGGCCGAAATAGTCGTGCCGACTAAGCTCACGGCGACAATGATGACGACGGCGATCAAAGCGGCGATGAGACCATATTCGATGGCCGTGACGCCGGATTGATCGTCGAAAAAGCGGTGCAACAAATTACGCATGATTCACTCCTTTTTCGCCTCCCGGCTGACTCCCGTACTTGGCATCCGCCATAATCCGGGCGCCAGACAGGCGGCGCCAGAGCAATCAGGCCGCAGCGGTCAAATTGGCGGCGATAGCGTTGAATGTGGCCGTGAGGTCGGTGCCGACCAATTGCACGGCGACGATGATGACGACGGCGATCAAAGCGGCGATGAGACCATATTCGATGGCCGTGACGCCGGATTGATCGTCGAAAAAGCGGTGCAACAAATTACGCATGATTCACTCCTTGTTCGCCTCCCGCCTGACTCCCGTACTTGGCATCCGCCATAATCCGGGCGCCAGACAGGCGGCGCCTGCGCGATCAGGCCGCAGCGGTCAAATTGGCGGCGATCGCGTTGAATGTGGCCGTGAGGTCGGTGCCGACCAATTTCACGGCGGTGATGATGACGACGGCGATCAAAGAGGCGATGAGACCATACTCGATGGCCGTGACACCGGATTGATTGTCGATAAAGCGGCGAAACAAATTACGCATGATTGATACTCCTGAGTTCCCGGTTGCTTAGAGGTTCCAGTCCAGGTATTTACCTGGCTGTTGCTGGAATTCGGCGATAATAATCAGGGAGAACTTTGGAAGTACTTAGAAACTCGCATAAACATTTATATTAACGCACAATAACTGTTTTATTGGTTATATATATGTTTATCGTAAATCTTTGGATTTAAACCCTTCATCAGGCGTATCCGGGACCGGGCGAATTCGCAGATATCGCCGAAGCGGCCACGCAATCGCCTCGAGAAGGCCTGAGGGCGCTTCGCCATTTTCGAGGCCGGACGCAGGATATTCGTCCTTTTCCGGCCGATGGTAAGTCCTAAAGATCACGTCAAAGACCGGGAACAGGGCGGCGAAATTGCAGTTTGCGTAAGCAAGGTCTGCCGCGTGATGGACGCGATGATATTGCGGGCTGTTGAGCATCGGCCAGAACCGGCCGAACGACAGCCGGATGTTCATGTGCGCCACAAAATTCCAGTAGTTCGCGATAACATTTGCGGTTAGGACCACCGGGCTTGGGCGCAGGAGCAAGTTGACGAATGGGTAGACGCACAGCACTTTGATCGCCACTTCGATCCAGAAGTGGCGCGTCGTCGTCGTTATGTTGAGCGCGGTATCGCTGTGATGTAATGAGTGCATCGCCCAGAGGAACGGCCAGGCGTGCTGCGCGCGATGAAAGAGATATTCGGCAAGATCCATCGCGAGCATGTAGAGTGGGATCGCCCAGAATAGGCCCCAACCTGCGCCGGGGAGGACGATAACGCCGCCACCAAGCGCACCGACTGCGACGGCCGCCGCAGTCGCAGCAATCGGCGCTCCAGCGAAAATTGCCCAGAAGCGGACGATCGAATAAGCGAGATTAAGGACGATGTTCGAGCGTGGCTGCCCTTTCTCGACCGGGCGAAGGCGCTCGACCGCCAGCCCGACGAGCATGATCGCCAGCCATAGGAAGACCCCCGTCCCAACCTTTTCGACTGATCCACATTGTTCCAGGACTAAGGCAGTCTCGACGATGAGATTTGTCACAGCCGCCCGAACCAAACGACCGCAGCAGCGGCGCCGGCAGAAGCTGAAAGCGCCGCGCTGAAAAAAAGCTTCTTCACGCGGTGATGAAAAGTGCCATATCCTTCGGCGCTTACGAGGAGATCCTCTTCGCATTTGGCCCTCAAAAAGAGGCCCAAGCCGAATATAGCGGTTACGATGATGTTACGAAGGATCGGGGTGAGCACCGTGACGCAAATCGCCAAGTGCAAATATGAGGAATATATCGGGTGCCGTACGATATTGTAAGGACCTCCCGTTACAAGCAAGCGCGCCGAAGGAAAAATTGCAAAGCTTCGTCTAATCGTATAAAGTGCCGATGCACGAACTATTATATAAAAAACAATAGAATAGAAAAAGACAACTCCGGCATGACCTGAGATAGTTCTATGAAATTCAAGAAATGCCAAAGCTGGATAGCTTATTACCAGTCCGATGAAGCCCAGCACCGGCGGAGGCGGCCCGGCCAAAAGCGGGCTGCGAAAAACAAGGATAAGAAGAAATAGCGGCCACGCAGCTGATCATAAATAACTCCGGCGGTCGCCCGTATAGCCGAACCACTACTATAATGAAGGAAAGAAGTATTAAAACTCTATCCGCCACGGCCAAAAGGCCGCGTGTTTGTCGTAAATTTCCTTGAAAATAGCCAACACACCCCCCCGCAGTCTCGATAGACGAGACCTCCAGATACCTAGACTTTCCACCATTCCATTCCGTCGCCGCCGAGGGACCAGCAACCGCTGCCGCCGGCCTGCGGCACACGCGGGGATCACAACTTCTTCCGAGGGGCCGGGCAGGAGACGTACCGGCATGAATCAAATAGTTCTACGGGCTTGTGCGAGCCTTGCCCAAGCCTCGTCTCACCGAGAATGCCGACAGCCCGTCACAGCGTTGCTGCGCAAAGCTTGGCGGCAACGGTTTTCCTTGCGCAATTCCACCAATCTCCCGCCGGCCTTTTACGCACGCCTGTTTAAGGCGTTTTTGACGGTTGGTATCGTACAAAGCCGGCGGCGCGGTCCTCCGGGGCCGCGCACAAAGCCACCACGCACAATGCCATCCTCCCCGGCGACGCAACAAGTTGAGCGGCTCCGGTCCCTTGTGGACCAGACCGATTCTCCGTGGCCACGCTCGGCCGGCCATGCACACAGGGAACGGATACCAGCATGACCAACCAGAATAAGAGACTTGGGGATTCATCCAGGCCAAACCAAACGCTACAATGGCTAAACCGCGCGAATCTCGATTTCCCGGCCCGAATGCGCTCGCCAGCGGGATATGTGCTCTTGGCAATTGTTGTGGCGTCCTATGTGCTCATTGTTTTCAATTGGCCCAACACGCTTACTTTCGACAAGCTCCCGGACCCCGATTCCTGGACCCGCGCCGTTCTGCTCCGCGACGCTCTGGAAACGGGATCATGGCAGCAGATCCTCGGCCGCGACTCCTCCGGATACGGGACTTCCCTCCACTGGACACGGCTCGTCGAAATACTCGCCCTGCCGTTCGTTCTGTTGCTGGAACCGTTCCTTGGGCGCGACGGCGCGATCCTGGTGGTGGCAACGCTGTTCGGCCCGGTCCTGTTCGGCTCCTTGACGGCAGCCCTTTGGTGGGCCGCAAGACCCTTCGTCGGGTGGAAGCCGGCAATGTTGTTCGTCCCGGCCGCCGCCGTCATGGCGCCGGCGCTGCTAGCTTACGGCGGAGCCGGTCGCTTCGGCCACCACCTTATCATTCCTCTTTGCGCCGCCGTGGCACTCGCACATGCGGTCCGGGCCGTTTCCGACTGCGGCGGTCGGGCAAATTCGGCCATTTATGCGGGCCTGTGGTGCGGCGCCGGGACCGCCTTCTCGGTCGAAATGTTGCCCTTTGCCCTTCTCGCTTTCGCGGGGCTCGCCCTCTCATGGTTACCGGATGGGAACGAGGCGGCTGCCGGCCGCGTGGAGGGATGCACGGTTGGCTTCACCGTCATCACGGCTGCGGCCTGGCTGCTCGATCCGCCAAACGGCGGGCTTCTCTCGATCGAGGTGGATCGGCTTTCGCTTCCCTACGTCCTCCTCGGCCCCCTCCTTCTCGCCGCGGCGAAGGCGCTGCGCCGCGTCAACCTGCCCGGCGCAGGTCGCCGGCTCGCGGCGCTCCTCGGCGCCGGAGTCCTCGCCGGAGTCCTTTGGCTCGCCGCCTTTCCGGAGCTTGCCCAAGGGATCGCCCCCGAGACCCCTATCGAGGTTCAGCGCCTCATCTGGGGCAACAATGTAGAATTTCGCCCCCTTGCCACGCCGTTGCGCCTGATCGCCTTCGGCGGCGGCGGCATCCTCGCTTTGCTCTTCTTCTCGCTCGAGCTCTTGAAGGCCCAAGGGGACTGGCGCAGGTTCTGGCTTCTCTCCTACGCTACCCTTTGCGCCGCGACGCTCCTGGCAATTTGCATCATCCATCTCCGCTTTGCCCCCTACGCTGCGGCGGCGGGCGTCGTCGCGCTTGCCATTTTGGCATCGCGCCTCAGGGAGCGGGTCGGATTGCTGCCGGCTGGGGTCTTCGGAACGATCCTTGCCGTGGCTCCGCTCTATGCCGCCGTGACCGATGCGGGCAACGCGCGAATATCTTCCTGTAACGTCGCGGCGGCCGCGGGCTGGCTCAAGGACGAACGAGATGTCGTGCTCGTCGACATAGATTTCGCACCCGAACTGCTGTGGAGGACAAGCGCGATGACGGTCGCTGCGCCCTACCATCGAGGATACAAGGGGATCGCAAGGTATTTGCGGGCAAGCCGGGCGCTGACCGACGACGACGCCAGAGCGGCGTTGGAAGCGGCACGGGTCAAACGGGTGCTTCTGTGCGCGCTGCCGGCAAACACTCGTGCTCCCTATGTTGCCGACCTGCCCAAGACCGCGATGGAGCGATGGAAGCGCGGCCAGCTGCCCGGCTGGCTGCACAAGGATTATGAGGATGATGCCGCCGGGCTGATCCTTCTCAGCCTGTCGCCGGAGTAGAGGGTGCTGCCAGGGTCAGGCAAAAAACTTGCCGCGCTCTGCGCTGTGGAGGATGGTTTGGAATTAAGCCGAATTGCCGACGCGCCGCCAGTTGTCTAATCGACATAAATCTGCTTTGATAACGACGCAAATCCAAGCCGCCGGCGCGGACCGGGCCGCTGGCCGAAACCCGAACCACTGGAGTGCCATGGCTGCGCCTTTATTCGCGGATTATCTTGCCGAGCGGCGTATTTTGCGGCAAAAATTGTCGTATTGGCGATTCGCCGCCGTCGCGGCGCTGATCCTGGCCGCCACCGCCGCGGGCCTCCGCCTGCTTGGACCGGAGGGGGCCACGGGATTCACGCCGCATATTGCGAGGCTCGCCATCGAAGGCGTGATCACCGGCGACCGCGAAACTCTGAAACTGATCGAGAAAATAGAAGATTCCAAAGCCGCTGAAGCGGTTCTGATTTCGATCGACAGCCCTGGCGGCACGACCGCGGGAGCGGAGCGGCTCTACGATGCAATTCGCCGTCTCTCGGCGAAGAAACCGACGGTTGCCGTGGTCGGGAGCATGGCCGCCTCCGGCGCCTATATTGCCGCCCTGGGGACTAGCCGGATTGTCGCGCTGGGAAACGCGCTGGTTGGTTCGATCGGCGTCCTCGTTCAATATCCGAACTTCGCCAAAATGCTCGACACGGTTGGGGTGAAAGTGGAGGACGTGAAGTCCTCCCCGCTGAAGGCTTCGCCGAACGGATTCGAGCCGACGAGTCCGGAAGCGCGTGCCGCACTCGCCGCGCTTGTCGGCGACAGTTTCACCTGGTTCAAAGCGCTGGTGAAGGAGCGCCGGAATATGACCAGCGAGCAGCTAGAGGCCGTCGCGGACGGACGAGTCTTCACCGGCCGCCAAGGGATGGAACTGCATCTTGTCGATCGCCTCGGCGGCGAGCGCGAAGCCATCGAATGGCTGGAGCAAGAAAAAAATATTCCCAAGGGCCTGCCGGTGCGGGACTGGAAGCAGGAACGAACGTTGGAACGTTTGGGCATCTTGAGCTTTTCCGCGCGGGCCGCGGAATTCCTCGGGCTTGGCGGGCTGAGCGGCGCACTCGATCGTGCCGCGAGTGCCGCACAAGAGCGTATGCTTGACGGGCTTGTTTCGATTTGGCAAGTTGGCGGCGCCAACTGAAGCTTGGCGCGCCACGGGTTAGTTTAGACAAAGAAAAATTGGGGGATGGGGCCGATGATCAAATCCGAGCTCGTACAGCGGATTGCCAACCGAAATCCGCATCTCTATCTCCGCGACGTGGAAAAAATCGTCAATGCAATTCTCGATGAAATCACGAGCGCTTTGGCGCGGGGCGACAGGGTCGAACTGCGTGGGTTCGGCGCCTTCTCGGTGAAACACCGGGACGCAAGGGTTGGCCGTAATCCGCGCACCGGGGCACATGTTCCGGTGGATGAAAAATCAGTTCCCTTTTTCAAAACCGGGAAGGAAATGCGCGAACGTCTGAACCAAGTCGGCGCCGGCTGAAGCTTGCCGCTCGCAATTGCACGCGGAATGCTCGATTGCTCGCGTATAGGCCTCCCTCCCATTCGGCCCGGCGTTTTCGTTGGCTTCGGGCATCCCCCGCGGGGTCTTACCAACTTGCGAAAAATCATCTAGAAGCGCGCTGTGAGCGCGCGTGAATTCATCGGCGAACGCAAATGAAGCGATTTTTAAAACTCCTTTTTCTGGTTCTGCTCGCGCTTCCCGCAATAGCCTTGCTGGACGCCAACCGCCATGACGTGATTATATACCTCGATCCTTTTGCCGGGCGCGCACTAGAGGGCACCCAAATCACCGTGCCGCTTTTTGTTGTCATAGGCGTTGCAATTATGGTTGGGGTTATTTGCGGCGGCGTAGCGACCTATCTCGAACAAGGCAGGTACCGCCGCGCCGCGCGGCGGGCGAGAGCCGAAGCGGTCTCCTTGCAGGCGCAAGTCGCGCGACTATCCGGTTCCCGGCCGGGTGACACGCGGAAGATTCTGTAATCTTTTCAAGGACAGCCTGCTGAAAACGCCGGGGCTGGCCCACGGCGCCGGCAAAAACCTCGCGGCCATGGTATAAACGAAACATCCCCTCGATCGATGGAGGTCAGGCCAGCCGATGAGCGTCATCGTCAAAATCTGCGGCCTCGCGACGGAGGATGGGCTCGACGCGGCGCTTAGCTGCGGCGCGGACATGGTCGGCTTTGTTTTTTTCGACAAAAGTCCCCGACACGTCACTTTGGAACGGGCGGCAAGTCTCGCCCGGCGCGCCGCGACGCGGGCGTGTAAGGTTTTGGTGACGGTCGATGCTGGCGATGCCTCGCTCGCGGCGGCGATCAAAGCACTCGATCCCGGGCTCCTTCAACTGCATGGATGCGAAACCCCGGAACGGGTCGCCGCCATTCGTGCCCGTTTCGGCCTTCCCGTGATGAAGGCGATTGGAATCTTTGCGGAGGCCGATCTCGCGCTTGTGCCGGTTTTCGGGGGAGTGGCCGATTTCCTGCTGTTCGACGCCAAGCCGCCCCTCGTCGGCAGCCGGCCCGGAGGAAGCGGGACCAGCTTCGACTGGAGCTTGCTTGGCGGGATCGAAACCAAAAGGCCCTGGCTGCTCGCGGGCGGCCTCAACGCCTCCAATGCAGCGGACGCGCTGGCCCAAACCGGCGCGCCGGGTGTCGACGTGTCCTCCGGCGTCGAAAATGCTCCGGGCGTGAAGGACGAGGCAAAGATCGCGGCTTTCATCGCGGCAGTCCGGGGGGCCGCCGAAAAGCTTGGTCTGTCCGGGCCGGTCGGCTAATACGGTGGCGCGCCAAAGCGGCCCGGTCAATTTTGCCCCGAAATATCCTGATCGACCGTTAAGCAAGCAAAGGCGGATGCGGTGCCCCGAGCTCTCAATTCGTTTCGCGGCGGTCCCGACGAACACGGCCATTTCGGCATTTTTGGCGGCCGGTTCGTGGCCGAAACCTTGATGCCGCTGATTCTCGATCTCGACAGACACTACAACGCCGCCAAGACGGATCCGGCTTTCAAGGCCGAGCTCGACAATTTGCTTGCCCATTATGCCGGGCGGCCTAGCCCGCTCTATTTTGCCGAGCGCATGACCCTCTATGTCCGCCAAAAAGCCGCCGCTTCCGGCAGGCCGGGCGGGGCAAAAATCTATTTTAAGCGCGAGGAGCTGAATCACACCGGCGCGCACAAAATCAATAATGTGCTCGGCCAAATTCTGCTCGCCCGCCGAATGGGCAAAACACGCATCATCGCCGAGACGGGCGCCGGCCAGCATGGCGTCGCGACGGCCACCGCTTGCGCGCGCTTCGGGCTCGATTGTGTTGTCTACATGGGTTCCGTCGATGTCGAGCGGCAAAAGCCCAATGTCTTTCGCATGAATCTGCTTGGCGCCAAGGTCGTGCCGGTCGAATCGGGCGCCAAAACCCTGAAGGACGCGATGAACGAGGCCTTGCGCGACTGGGTCACCTATGTCGAAAACACGTTTTATTGCATCGGCACGGTGGCCGGTCCGCATCCCTATCCCGCCATGGTCCGCGATTTCCAATGCGTGATCGGCGAGGAAACCAGGGCGCAGATGCAGGCCGCCGAGGGCAGGCTCCCGGATTCGCTGTTTGCCTGTATAGGGGGCGGCTCCAATGCCATCGGCCTGTTTCATCCTTTTCTCGACGATCCCTCCGTGGAAATTTTTGGCGTCGAGGCGGCCGGTTTTGGGCTCGACAAAAAGCACGCCGCCTCACTTGCCGGCGGCAGGCCCGGCGTATTGCATGGCAACCGGACCTATTTGCTGATGGATGCCGACGGGCAGATCGAAGAGGGGCATTCGATCTCGGCCGGGCTCGACTATCCGGGCATCGGTCCCGAGCACGCCTGGCTGAAGGAAACCGGGCGCGTCACTTATCTGTCCGCGACCGACGCCGAGGCGCTCGACGCGTTCCAGCTTTGCGCCAAGCTGGAGGGAATCATCCCGGCGTTGGAGCCCGCGCATGCGCTCGCCAAGGTTTTGGATGTCGCGCCACAAAAGCCCAAGGATCATTTAATGGTGGTCAATATTTCGGGCCGCGGCGACAAGGATATTTTCACCGTCGCGGATCATTTGGGCGGCATGGCGCCATCGCGCCCGTCATAGAGCAGGATCCGCGCAAACCCACAAGCCGGGGCCGTTTCCCGCCGCATCCAATCCTACCGAAATGTTTCGAGACCTAGGTGCCGGCGGGACCACCCTGCGAGCATTTCCCTGGGAATCTCTTTTTTTGGGAAGAGCTCAAGAGAATCGCGAGCACGGCGATCGACGCTAAGCGCGGCGACGCCAATCTCTCCTCGGCGATCCGAGTATTCGTCTTGAACGCCACGCGCCGTTCGCGTTGACGCCAGCCTTTGACGAGGAGGATCTAAAAAATAATCCCGCGTTTGAAACTCATTGGCCCCGGGGACCCGTACAGATCAGGATGCGGGACAACCGCATTTAAATCGAGCTTCCGGCGAGGAGCGACAACTATTCTGCAATAGCGGCCACCATCATCATGGGGCGAGCCGGTCACCGTCCCAAGCCTGTCACCTTCCAAGCCTTGCGCCTGGTATTTCATGACCGTAAAGTCATTACTACTTTGGCCGCCGGTCCACCGGTTTTCTCCGCCACCCACGACGACCGCCCCAAATGTTTCCGGCCGATTGATCGCTATACCGGGTGGGAAGCGCGGTGTCGGAGAACGGGCCGGGAAAGCCAGCCCTCCCGAGGCACGCGCGTGCCGTGAACCGTCACGCGCCCCCTCGATGGTCACGATAGATGCGGAGCGCGAATTGGCCAGCAGGGCGCGATTGTATCTCCGCGATAACGGACCGCAGGGCGGGCGGCATTTCGCGAAGGGGGCAGCAATCTCGCATATACATCGGGAAGCACCAGGGGCGCCAAGGCGTTCGCAAAAGCCATATCCGACAGCGAGAAACGGTCGCCCACGAGGTACTGGCGGCCGTCCGCCAAGCGCGCATCGACGTTTTGGACCGCGGTTCGAATTTGCCCGTGCGCCTCCTCCGCGACGCTGGCCGAGAGGTTCAGCGCCTTGCGCAAGAACCAAGCGAACAACGGGTAGGCCAAACGCACCGCAAGCGTCTCAAAGCCCGGCGTCCCTTCCGTCAGCGTGCGGATCATGATCTGGCGATGCGGCAGCAGATGGAAGTAGGCAAACGCCGCCGCTGCTCCGCTCAACGTTCCGTTGAACGCCTTCCAGTCCGCCTCCACGTTGTCGCGGCTGGGCCCGGCGAGCAGAAGGTTGCAATCCGCGGGGCAGAGCGGGTCGAAGTAATCGATCATCTTGCGCACAGTATCGAGCGTCGGATAGGAGCCGCCGTACAAAAGCGGAACGAGGAGCGTGGAGCCATGCCAAAGGGTGGCGAAGAACGAAAAGATGACGACATGGCGCCGCTCTTCGTAAGGGATGCGATAATGCGCGAGCAAAAATCGACCGAGCTCGCAGTCGATGGCGGATGGAAACGTGATCATAACGGCTTTGCCCGGCGCGGTGACGGGCGCCTGCGCAGCTCGTTGCCCGGTAGCGGCGGCCCGGGCGCCGGCGAGCTGGCGTTCGTGACCGCGACCCCCATCGCCACCCGGCGCATCATCGCGCGGTTCACTCATCCTTTGCTCAACCCCGCATCCTTTGCCCAAACCCGGCCCCGCTTGCGCAGCGGTGGCGTCGCCGGCCAGCGTCGCAGCCCAGCCGCGGGCTTTGATGGAAACCACTAGGGCCCGGACCGATCACTACGCCATATTGGGGGTGGCGCCTCATCGGCGGAAGGCCTTACTGTGACGGAAAAAACAGAAGTTACGAGGCGCCCCCCGTCTCAAGCTGGCGCGGGCCGGGCGCATTTCGCCTTCTCGACGACCGCCCTAAATGCCTCCGGCTGACTGATCGCGAGTTCTGCCAGGACCTTGCGATCGATTTCGATACCGGCCTTGGCGAGGCCACCGATGAAGCACGAATAAGTGAGCCCATGCTCGCGCGCCGCGGCGTTCAGGCGTTGAATCCACAAGGCGCGAAAAACCCGCTTCTTGGCGCGCCGGTCGCGCGTCGCATATTGCATCGAGCGATCGACCGCCGCCTTCGCCGCCCGGATCGTGTTCTTGCGGCGGCCGTAAAAGCCTTTGGCGGCCCTCAATGTTTTCTTGTGCTTGGCGTGCGAGGTAACCCCGCGTTTCACGCGTGCCATGGCTCATCTCCGGATTGATAATGATTAAAGAACAAACGGCCGGCGAGGACCTTCAGCCGTTCGGCAGAGAGAATTTTATGATCTTGTCGCCGTCGCTTTTGAACAGCACGGCGGTGCCGCGCAAATTCCGGATCTGCTTATTGGTCCGTTTGATCATTCCGTGGCGTTTGCCTCTCTGCGTATAGAGCACCTTGCCTGTCGCGGTGATCTTGAACCGCTTTTTGGCGGAGGATTTGGTTTTAAGTTTGGGCATTTTGCTTCAGTCTCCGTCCGGCGGCAAGCGTCCAAAATGGTCCCGCCCTCGTTTATCGATAACGAGAGAGCATGTCGGAACGAGCAAAAACACCCGCCACGGCAGCCCTTCAGCCGGGCGGTTCAGAACCGCGCCTTATAAGCTAAGCAACAAAAAAAGCAAGGCCGTGAGTCGTTGGGTAGTGTCTCAGTTTTGAACTTCCGCAATGGGTTCAGCCGCCACGGAAGACTGCCTCTGTGTTGTTGCCGTCCGGATCGAGCACGAAGGCAGCGTAGTAGCCGGGTGGGTAACCTTTGATGGTGTCGCGAAGCCCGGGCGGGCCGTTATCTGTCCCGCCCGCCTTCAGTGCGGCCGCGTGGAAGGCGTCGACCTCAGCGCGGTTCCTGGCCGCGAAGGCCGTATGCTGCTTCACGCTATGAGGGTGAAAGCGGTCGATCCAGAATACTGGGTAATCGACACCATAGCCGACGCCATCGGCACCGTCGTTCTTGGGAATCTGCATGACCCGGCGGAGGCCGAGCGCACCCAGAGCCGCATCGTAAAAGGCGGCGGAACGGACGACGTCCGCCACTCCAATGCCGGTGTGGTCGATCATTGGGGTGTCCTCCGTCTCTATTGCCAGGTGTTCACCGTGTAACTATTCAAGATCGAGTAGTCTACCCGACTTTCCGTCCCGAACACCGACGCGCGGAAGCTAGGTGAACATATGTTTTCTTCGGGGTCGGAAGCGGGAGTTCAAACTAAGACACTATCTCTGTAGGCATGGCCGGCCGGACACCGGATGTGCATCAGACGTGGTTGCCGCCATGAGGAGCGCCTTGGCCGATGTGGCCCTGAAATCCACTGTCCGCGCGAAAAGCGGCGAAAGCGGTTGGCAGCCACGCAGCGTTCACCCTGCTATCGCCGCGCGGTCGGCGAAGAGGCGGATGGTTCCGCGCGTCGCAAGGCGGGCAGCGGGCAATGTCAAATCATTGGCGAGCACGCGACCGAGAATTTCCCGCTTTTTTTCACCTGCCACGACAAACAGGATGACTCTGCTCGATTCCAGCGCCGGATAGGTGAGCGAAATGCGCGGCTCGGGCTTGACCCCAATGACCGATGTCACCCAGGCGCCGCGCTCGTCAAGCACCTTGGTACCAGGAAACAGCGAAGCGGTGTGACCGTCCTCGCCGAGGCCAAGCAAGGTCACGTCGAACAACGGCCGCTCCGGATCGAGCGTCTCGCTTCCGTAAAAGCATTGCAGGGTTGCCTCGTACAAGGCCGCGGCCTCTTCCGGCGAGTCGCAGCCGGTTGGAATGGGGTGAACCTGCACGGCGGGAATTGGCACATGGTCGATCAGGGCCTCGCGCGCCATGCGAAAATTGCTGTCTCGATGATTCGGCGGCACAAACCGTTCGTCGCCCCAGAAAAGATGAACCTTTTGCCAATCGAGCGACGCGCCGGAATGCACGAGCAACTCGTAAGCGCGCTTGGGTGTCGAGCCGCCGGAAAGGCTGAGGCTGAAATGTCCGGACGCATTGGAAACGCGCGCGGCGACAAAGTCCGCGACCCGCAAGGCCAAGGCCTCCGCGTCGCCGGCGACATCGACGATCGGCGCGGGAGTCATGAATGTTCTACTGCGCTGTGTTCGACATGGCCGCCGAATTTGAAACGCATCGCCGACAAAAGCTTGTCGCCGAACGTGTGCTCCTCGCGCGAACGAAACCGCGCGAACAGCGACGCGGCGAGAACGTTCGCCGGCACCGCCTCTTCGACCGCCGCATCGACGGTCCAGCGGCCTTCGCCCGAATCCTCGACCGCGCCAGTGTAAATTGCAAGGGACGAATCCTCGGCGAGCGCCATGGCGCCAAGATCGAGAAGCCAGGACGAAATAACACTGCCGCGCCGCCAGACTTCGGCGATATCGGCGAGATCCAAATTGAACCGCTCGGTATTGGGCAGCCTCGCGTCGGCCTTGCCGCGCAAGATGTCGAACCCCTCGGCGTAGGCCTGCATCAGGCCATATTCGATGCCGTTGTGGATCATCTTGACGAAATGCCCGGCGCCCGCCGGCCCCGCGTGGATGTAGCCATGTTCGGCGCGGGAGTCCCGCGCGTCCCTCCCAGGCGTCCGCGCGATGGCGCCAAGGCCCGGCGCCAGGGCGTTGAAAATCGGATCGAGGCGATCGACGGCCGTCTTTGGTCCGCCGATCATCATGCAATAGCCGCGCTCTAAGCCCCATACCCCGCCGGAAGTGCCGACATCGACATAGGCGATGCGCTTCGATTCAAGCGTTTTCGCGCGGCGAATGTCGTCCTTGTAAAACGTATTGCCGCCGTCGATCAGAATATCCCCCGCGCTCGACAGCTCGCTCAGGGAATGGATCATGCCTTCGGTGATGGCGCCAGCAGGGAGCATCACCCATACCGCGCGCGGAGGATCGAGCTTTTTGACCAGATCCGAAATATCCGATGCAGGCGTCAGACCCTCGGCCGCGAGCTCGGCGACCGGTTTTGGGGTCCGGTTGTAAACCACGCAATCATGTCCGGCGCGGTGGAGGCGCCGCGCGATATTGCTTCCCATCCGGCCGAGGCCAACGATGCCCAGTTGCATTGCGAATCCTCTCTCCAGAACAGTCGGTGCAGACCCTCATTCGCCGCCCTCATGCTGAGGAGGCGGCGAAGCCGCCGTCTTGACGCACATGGGCGAGGGACAATTTACGTCGTTTGCGGTTCCCTCGTCCTTCGAGACGGCCCCATCGGGGCCTCCTCAGGAAGAGGGAACCCTTCGCCGATCGCCCTGGTTATTTCTCCATTCGGCAAGGGTTCTTCCCATATATATACCCTGATGAATTGCCAAGTTCGAGAAAAACGCCAGCATCCATCCCTGCCGTGTGGAGGGATTTTGCCGCCTTGCGCCCGCTTGGCTGACGGGCAGGAGCTTTTGCATCCTTGCAATCCAGCCGGTCTATTACAAACCGATAGATGTTATCGAGTTTAACGGGCATTCTCGTCCGACATCGTCGAACGCCTCATGGAGGATAGCTTGTGCGCGGTCGTATTATGCGCAACGGCGTGCGACTCGGCAGCTAAGACGAATAAGAGGGCATCGGCAATGCCGACCTGGGAATAATTTTCGGCCCGCCACGCCGCCCACGGAAAAATAGCGGCGGAACGCAGACACGAGGAGAATCAGACGGCGATAGATTCTACAATTTCCTAAATCGCGGTAAGACCCACATGCATGTAGTAATAGGTGAACGGCTTATTTCCGACAATATAGAAGTTGTTGAGATCAATTTGAGTATTTGAGCTTGAACTCGCATCAACAAACTCTGGAAGATTGAGCGCGAAATTTGGGTAATCCTGACAGCCATCATAAAGTGGAATCCTGGCCGACCAATGTATAAGATCTGTAGACGTACGTAGAGCTACACGCATTTTCCCGGCGCACATCAAGGGACCTTCGAGACCCCAATCGGCATATTCCTCGACGCCGGCATACAGGTTCTGTCCTTTTACCTGCGCAATGGCGAAACTGAGTCCTTCGTAGTTTCCGTGATTCGGATCTTTGTTGTTTGTAAAGATTGGGGTAGCGCGCGGGCCGGGAGTGGAAAAGGACCCTCCAATCGGAAGTGCCGGTTCGGTAAAATCGCCCGCACTAGACCCCGCCGGCTGATAGTAGGCATACCAACTCCCTGGTTGAACATTGGGGAGTTGGGCCCGAATCACTTTCATGCCACCACGGCGATCTCCCACATCGAGGTTGTATAGGCCGTCGAATCCATTTGTGTAGTAAGAATCCTGATAGAATACGTAGGCGTAATTCCCATCGATAATTGCATGGGGATGGCGCGGACCATTCGCAACTTTCATTGTACGATCGGACGATACATAACCTTGAGATGGCCATACGATGGGACCATAATCTGTCCATTGCGGATTATGACCATAGCTGGTTGCCGTTGTAAACGGGATCGTTGCAGCGGAAACAAAGGCGAAGTAACATCCGTTGTTTTCATGAATGCATGTGGAACCGGTATCTCCATTGACGAGATTGGTGATTGAACGTGAGACAGAGTTTCGGAACGAACCGACGCCGCCACCCGCCTTCGGTTTCGCCTCGCCTTTGTTCTCTTCGTGCATGACCGCGAGAAGCGAGAGGCCACTGGAAGAAGCGGGGTTATTATACTCAACTACACTAAATATCCCATTGTAATTGCGTTTGTAGGCCGGCAAAGCATCGGCCATGGATTCGGTTATATAACCGGTTTGTAGGTTATCTACAACCGGCCCCAACGCTTCCGAACAGTCCGTAAACGCATGAATGCCGGAGCCAAATAAGCCCCAATTGCCCAGACAGCTGAAACCCATGTAGCCGCTTACGAAATAATTGTGTGACTTATCTTTGATAATCATCGCGGGCGGAATTTCGTTATTGTTTACCGGAGCCCCCTTTATAGCCGGAAAATTCAAAGCCTGTGGTGAGACAGTGTATTTGGTCAGGGAAAAGGTAGTGGTGGTCGAGGTGGAAGCGGCCGCGACTCGACCAACGAGCAGAACATTGCTTCCTGACAAAAACGTCGTGCCCGCGACCGCGCATGCAAAGGTCAAAAGTATCATTAGTTGTTTTTTTAGTGTGATTGTCATGTCATTGGTCCTCCCGACGTCCGTAACTCCTATATACGTGGTCGGACTGCCCCGGCTCCAACGTGATGAGTTTATTCCCATACCGCTCGATCGTAACCGGAATTCCCCAGATGACCGTGAGATTGGACAATAAGCCTCGCTCAATTTGGCCTGTTTGGGTCGGGCGAACTATGGGCAAAGATACCCATCTGGACTGCGCCTCGACGGTCTCGGCTAGAGGGGCGATGACTTTATGTTGAGGCCGAGATCGCCGCTTTCGGCGGACATTGGCAATGCCAGTTCCTCGGCGCGGGGCTTTCGTGCACCAGAGTTCCTTCCCGTATATACCCTAACGCGATGAACTGGCACAGCCGATGTGCGGGAGCGGGTTCGGCGGGGTGGGCGCTCCTGCTGACGGTCTTTCACATTCTTTACAATTGCCAAGCCCGGCGCCATTACCGCTGGACCGCGGCGGTCTTGCGGCCAACTCGCTTCCCTAACTTTCCGCCGCCCCGCGCGCCCCTGCCTGTCGCGCGATCCCCCGCGCCATGTCGACGAATTCGCTCGGCATCATGACGATCATCATGGTGTTTTGCTCGGCGCCGACCTCGGTCATCATTTGCATCCGGCGCAATTCGAGCCCGGCCGGGCTTTGCATGATGATTTCCGCCGCCTGGCGCAGCAGCGCCGCGGCTTCGACTTCCGCCTGCGCCTTGATCTGGCGGGCGCGCTTTTCCCGCAGCGCCTCGGCCTCTTGCGCCATCGCGCGCTGCATGGATTCGGGGATCTCGACATTCTTCATCTGGACCCGCTCGACCTTGACGCCCCAGGGCTCTGTCACGGTGTCGATCGAATTTTGCAGCGCCCTCGATATCGCCTCCTGCTCCTTCAACACGTCGTCGAGCGTATGCTGGCCGATGATATTGCGCAGCGCCGTTTGCGCGACCTGGACAACCGAATCGCCGACATCGACAACCTCGATGACGGCCCGTTTGGGATCGATCGTCTTGCGCCAGATCACCGCGTTGATCTTGATTGGAACATTGTCCTTGGTGATCGCCTCCTGCTGCTCGACCGCGGTCGTCATTGTGCGCATGTCGATCGTCCATTGCCACTCGATGAGCGGGATCAGCAGATAGAGACCCGGCTCCGAGGTGCGGGCATATTTGCCGAGCCGGAAGATCACCGCCCTTTGATATTGATTGGCGATCCGCACGCCGGTCAGGAGAAAGAGGAGCACAAGGATCGCCAGGAATGAAATAATCAGCATCGCGTGGTTCTCGTTTGGGTCTCGCGGGCAGGCGCGGCGCCTTTGCCATGAGGCCTGATCCTTGAGCGTGCCTGGGCAATTGTTGCCTTCAAGGTTCTTTTCTCCACCATGTGTCGAGGGTGGCGCCGCCCGAGGCCGGACCATAGCGCGGCAGGTTACGCGGCCTCGCAAGCTTGGTGGATGCCGCGATCCATTGGTCCTGCGCATGATACAGCGGCACGATATAGAAGCCCGAGAGGAGCACGCGGTCATAGGCGCGCACGGCGGTGACAAACTCTTCGTCCGTCTTGGCGGCGAGCAGGGCGTTGATCATGGCGTCGAGCGCCGGCGATTTGACCCCGGCGAGATTGAACGAGGCCTCTTGATCGGCGCTTGCCGAGCCCCAGCGCGAGCGCTGCTCGTTGCCGGGCGAAGCGGAGGCAACCCAGCTTCCGATCATCATATCGAAATCGAATTTCTGCCGCCGCCTCTGATATTGGACTTCGTCGACGACGCGGACCTTCGCCGTCACTCCGATCCGGCCAAGCGAATCCGCGTAATTGAGGGCGAGGCGTTCATGATTGCGGTCCTTGACCATGATCTCGAAGGACAAAGCCTCGCCCCCCTTGGTCAGGCGGCCGTCTTCGAGTTCGTAGCCCGCCGCTTGCAAGAGCGCGAGGGCGCGCTTGGGCTGCGTCCTGTCCGCTCCCAAACCATCGGTCGCGGCCGGCCGCCAGCGGCCTTCCAGAATATCGGCGCGAACCACGCCGGGAAACGGCGCGAGCAAGGCAAGCTCGGCGGCGCTCGCCGCGCGCCCGGTCGAGGCAAGTTCGGAATCGTCGAAAAAACTTTTCGTTCGTTTGTAGACCCCGCCGTAAAGATTGGCATTGATCCATTCGAAATCGAAAACAAGCCCGAGCGCTTCGCGAACCCTGCTGTCGACAAAGAGCGGGCGGCGCAGATTGAAGACAAAACCATCCATGCCCTTGGGCCCTCCGGTCGGCAACGCCTCGCGGATAATTCTGCGATCGCGGATGGCGGGGAAATCGTAAGCATTTGTCCAGTGCGCCGGATCGGTCTCCTCGCGAAAATCGAGAAACCCGGCCGCGAAGGCTTCGAATAGGCTGTTGGCGTCACGAAAATATTCGATGTCGATCTCGTCGAAATTGTATAGGCCGCGGCGGACTGGCAGGTCATTGGCCCAGTAACCTTGATCGCGGCGCAGAATGATGCGTTCGCCAGGCTTGACATCGGCGACAAGGTAGGGTCCGGAGCCGATTGGGATTGCGAGACTAGCGTCGTCGAATTTCGCGAGATCGGTCTTGTGGCGCGGTAACACCGGCATAAGCGCCAACGTCAGGGGCATTTCCCGGTCGCCGATGCCGGAAAGATCATAGCGGATGGTCAGCGCGTCCGGCGTTTCGACCGATTTGACGAGAGAAAAAGCCGCACGCTGTTGCGGCCGCCCCTTGGATTTCAGGAGGTCGAAGGTGAACAAGACGTCGGCCGAAGTAATTGGTGCGCCGTCGGAGAAATGCGCGCGCGGATCGAGCCTGAAGGTCGCAAAACTGCGCTCGGCGTCCGTTTCGATGGTTTGCGCGATCAAACCGTACAGCGTGAAAGGTTCGTCGAGAGAGCGCGCCATCAAGGTCTCGAAGACATTGGCGTTCAACCCCTGCGCGGTCGATCCGGCCTTCAGGTTGAACGGATTGAGACTATCGAAAGTACCGAGAAATCCGATGGTCAGACGGCCGCCTTTCAACGCAGCGGGATCGGCATAGGGCAGATGATCGAAGGGGCCGTTTAGGGCGGGGCCCCCGTGCATGGCGATGGCTGGCTCCCCGGCCGGCGGTGTGGCTTCCGCCGCGAGGGTGGCGCAATAAGCGGCGCGAAGAACCAACGCAAAACCGGCGAAAGCTAGTGCGGCAACCCGAGGCAAACGAGATGTCATTGGCGCATATTAGCGGATCGATAGGAATTCCGCCCGTTGGGGCGGCGCGAACGTGCCCTTGAATAAAGCTTCCTTTAGCTTGAAAAATGATTTATGAGTATCGCCGGGTCGTTGCCTTCGTGACGCTGGGCACGCCGCCGCGGCCAAATCGGCCGGAGCGGCGGGAGTGCGTCGGCGAGGCCTAACGCCGTTTTTGCCGGAGCAGACTTGACTTTTCCGGCAAAAAGCTCGACGTAACCAGTGCGACCGCGAAATCGCGGCGCCAAGAATTAGTACCCGACCGGGAGAGGACCATGAACGATCACACTGTCACCATAGTCAATGGCTTACTCGTTGCCACCATCCTTATCCAGCTTGTCCTTGTGCATTTTTGGGTCTCATGAATAAGCGCGCGGCCGCGCAAGTGGCCGCGCCAGCCCACCGACGGAATTCGAGACGGCCGGGAGAGTCGCAGCTTGAGGGACGAGCTGCAAAATTAGGGCGGCCACGGAGAGCGGGGGCGATGCGCGTTGTTGCTCGAGGCCCCTGGACCAAGCCATCGCATTAGTAAGCGAGGGGCGGCCTGCGCCAAAGGCGGAACTGTTCCGGCACAACAGATGGATTAGCCCGGCTTCTCGCCGTTGGGCGCCGCGGCAATGAGTTCCTTGGCAAACCAGACGCCCCTTCACGTTTGAAGTCGACCGGCTGCCGTGACAACCGGGGTTGTCTCTCGCCCTTCAGATCCGTACTCGCTTTTCGCGGCCTGGCCACCGAGGCTTTGCTCCACGTCGTGGCCGGCAACCTCACTCCCATGATTTCGCACAATTGAAACGCGCTCCGGGGCTTGCAAGCCAGCCCTATAATGCTTACCGAAGCGATAAAACCGAAGTGCACGCGTGGAGGCTTGCTCCGGTCTAGACGGCGGTCCTCGCGCCCGGCGGGTCCCCATGGGTGGTTTCGTTGCCGCATCGATTGCCGTCGCCATATGGCCGGAGCGAAGGCGGTTGTGAAAGGCCTAATCATTGGAAAGGAAATTTGATGCCCTTCTCGTTGAAACGCCTCGGTGCGGCCGGCTTGGCTAGCCTTCTTCTATTTGCGGGGACCGGCGCTTTCGCGCAGGCGAAGAAGCCCGCGCAGCCCGCGCCTGCGGCACCCGCCCAGGCGCAACCCGCCCAGCCCGCTCAGGATCAAGCCGCCCCGGCGCAGCAGCAGCCGCAAGGCCCAGTCAAGATCGATCTGGTGCCGACGCAAAACGACTGGACCAAGGTCTGCGGCCGGGATCCGGCGGCCAACAAGGAGATTTGTTACACGACCCGCGATTTCAGCTCGCAGGCGGGGCAGGCGCCGGTCTTGGCACTGGCCATCTACGACATCAAAGGCGACGATACGCGCATTGTCCGCCTGCTGGTGCCAGTCGGCCTCTTGTTGCGGCCTGGCTTCCGTTTTGCCATCGACAAGGGCGCGACGCTTGAGGGAAGCTTCGAAATTTGCTTCCCGAACGGATGTTTTGCCGAAGCCAAGGTCAAGGGCGCGACGATCGATCAGATTAAGAAGGGTTCGATTTTGAGTGTCGCGGTCAAGAACCAAGTCAACAATGAAATTACCTTCGCGATCCCGGTGGCAGGTTTCGGCAGGGCCTTCGATGGGCCCCCCATCGATCCAAAAGTCCTCGAAGAGCAACAGAAAAAATTGCAGGAAGAATTGCAAAAGCGCGCCGAAGAAGAGCGTAAGCGCCTCGAAGCGGCAAAACCGGACGCCGCCAAGCCCGCCGCACCCGCGCCGCCGCCCAAATAAGCCGCTTCAACGAGTGCCTGCCGGCGCCGTTCGCCCCCCAGCGGGGATGGCGGCGACCAGGCCGGAGGGATATTAAACGACCGTGGGTCTCGCTTTCGGATCACTCTTCCGATTGAAGAGGCGAAAATTTGCGCAAGGGGCGAAGCCCGCCAAAGGGTCCATCAAGATTAGCATGCTGGTGGAGCAATCGCTTCCCAAGCCTAGCTTGCTGGAATGCCCAGCGGATAGCGGCATCCGCGACCCATGATATTGCGAGCATGATGCGAACTGGACCAAGGTGTCTCCCGGAGCTTCCCTGACTGGAAATGTTTGCGTTGGCCAGTATCCTGGAGTGCGATCTTGACCTCGCCGCTGCTTCCCACTTATGCCCGCGTCAATCTCGCCTTCGAGCGGGGTGATGGCGCCTGGCTGACTTCGACGCAGGGCGAGCGGTTCCTCGATTTCGGCGGCGGCATCGCCGTGACGTCGCTTGGCCATGGACATCCTCATCTTCTCAGGGCGCTCCATGAGCAGGGCGCGAAAATCTGGCATACCTCCAATTTGTTCGAGATCCCACAAGCGGAACGTCTGGCCCGGCGCCTCGTCGAGGTCAGCTTCGCCGACTACGTATTTTTCACCAATTCCGGAGCGGAAGCCGTCGAAGGCGCGATCAAGACGGCGCGCAAATATCACTCTTCGGGCGGACATCCGGAAAAATTCCACATTATCGCTTTTGCCGGGGCTTTTCACGGACGCACGCTCGCGACGATCGCCGCGGCGGGCAATCCCAAATACCTCGAAGGCTTTGGTCCCAGGGTCGAGGGCTTCGACACGGTTCCCTTCGGCGATTTCGAGGCAGCGAAGGCCGCGATAGGTCCGCAAACCGGCGCCATTTTGATCGAGCCGATTCAAGGGGAGGGCGGAATCCGTATCCCGCCTCCGGGCTTTCTGCGGGCGCTGCGCGAGCTTTGCGACGAGCATGGGCTCCTTTTGATATTCGACGAGGTGCAGACCGGCATCGGCCGCACGGGCAAGCTCTTTGCCTACGAAGTCTTTGGCGTCGCGCCCGACATCATGGCGATCGCCAAGGGCATCGGCGGCGGCTTTCCGCTCGGCGCCTTTCTGGCGACGCGCGACGCGGCGAGGGGCATGACCGTTGGGACCCATGGCACGACATTTGGCGGCAATCCACTCGCGGCGAGCATTGGCAATGCGGTGCTCGACGTTGTGCTGGCGCCGGGCTTTATCGAGCACGCCGCCTTGATGGGGCAAAATCTCAGCCAAAGCCTCGCCGGGCTAAAAGACAGGCACGGCGGAATCGTCTCGGAAATTCGTGGCGTGGGTCTGATGCTGGGCATCGCGCTACGTATCCCAGTCAACGATTTCGCCGCCGCCGCGCGGGCCGAAGGAATCCTTGTCATTCCGGCGGCCGAGAATGTCGCCCGGCTGCTGCCGCCGCTGATCGTCGGCGAGGAGGAGATTTTCGAAGCCGTCGCGCGTTTCGACGCCGCCTGCCGGCGGATCGAATCCGGCAAACTGGAAAACTCGTCCGCGAAGCTAAGCCGGACGGCCGGATGAGCACGCTAGAAAGCCAGGGCGCATCCCCGGCGGGGCGCCATTTTCTCGATCTTTCGGAAATTCCGGCGGCCGAGCTCCGGCGCATTCTCGACGCCGCCACCCGCATGAAGGCGCGCCGCCGCAAGGGACAGAGCCCGCCGGACCGGCCGCTCGCCGGCAAGGTCTTGGCGATGATCTTCGACAAACCCTCGACCCGCACTCGGGTATCCTTCGACATAGCCATGCGCGAGCTTGGCGGCGAAACGATCATGCTGACCGGCCAGGAAATGCAGCTCGGCAGGGGCGAGACCATCGCCGATACGGCCCGCGTCCTGTCGCGTTTTGTCGATGCGATCATGATTCGCATTCTCGATCATGCCGCAATGATCGAATTCGCCCTGTATGCCGGTGTGCCAGTGATCAACGGCTTGTCCAAGCGTTCGCATCCCTGTCAGGTTATGGCGGATGTCTTCACTTTCGAGGAAAAGAAAGGCCCGATCAAGGGCCGCACGGTCGCCTGGAGCGGCGACGCCAACAATGTGCTCGCGAGCTGGGTCCACGCCGCGCAGCGATTCGATTTTTCGCTTCGTGTCGCGACTCCCGCTGGGTTAGGTCCACAAGCCGGCCTCGTCGATTGGGCGCGCCGTTCGGGCGCACGCCTGAAGATTGTCCACGATCCGCATGAGGCGGTGAAGGGAGCCGACGCGGTGGTCTCGGATTGCTGGGTTTCGATGGGCGACGTGGACGAAGCCTTCCGGCATGGATTGCTTGCGCCCTACCAGGTCAACGCGAAACTGATGGCCGCCGCGGGCAAGGATGCGATCTTCATGCATTGCTTGCCGGCCCATCGCGGCGAGGAGGTCACCGACGAAGTGATCGACGGTCCGCAGTCCGTTGTCTTCGACGAAGCCGAGAATCGGCTGCATGTGCAAAAAGGAATCCTTACCTGGTGTTTAGGAACGACGCGGGCATGACCGGCCAGGCGGCTTCCATCCGTCGCAAGAATTTCGATTGTTAAAGGAGGGTTGGCGGGCCAGGTAAAAAGTCTAATGGCACAAGATAGTATTGCTTTACTCATTGGCGCGACCGGTGGCATAGGCAGCGAAACTGCTCTCGCGTTCGCGCGACGTGGCTGGCGCATCCGCGCGCTGCATCGGCGCCCGGAGGAGGCAGCTCGCCGACTTGGTGACGCCATGAACGCCGCCGATGTGGCCGCCGCGGCGGAACGAGCGCGGATTATCGTGCATGGCGTCAATCCTCCCATGTACAAGAACTGGCCCAAATTGGTGCTGCCGATGTTGGAGAGCTCTATAGCCGCCGCCAAAGCATCTGGCGCGCGTATCGTCCTTCCGGCAGCATCTATAATTTCTCGCTGGACGGGCCAATGGTGCTGCGCGAGAACACGCCAGGGGCAACGACCCGCAAAGGGGCCATCCGGATCGCCATGGAACGGCGTCTCGAAGCGGCGCGTGCGGAGGGTGTGCGCAGTTTGATTCTACGCGCCGGTGATAGCCTGGTACATGGTGAAGTAATCGGGAGGCGCCTCGTCACTGAAGCGAGCGCGCAATTCGTTCGTGAGTCGAATACGCCATGGCGCGCCGACGTGAGTTGTTCTCCAGCGATGGCGCCGTCATTGAGAGCGCGATGAATGGTCTATGGCGCCACACCGAGAATGGCAGCGGCCTTCCTGATCGTCATCAATTCTCACTTGGCCGGTTCGGACGATGACCGGAAGCGTGGGATTTTCAAATGACGGCGCAGATTGCCGACAGTGTTGGCGTCAAAACGATGACCATATGCACTGGTTCGGCCTTGCCGGTTGAGAATGCCGGCTATGACAGTGTCGGGATAATGAGTCGACAGACGTCGCACGAGCGCGATCGTATCCTCGTTTGTCCTCACGATGGCTGGCCGCAGCCGCGGCAAATCGAGCGTCGTTCCGTGAGAGCGCCGCCACGCCAGCGCAAGGTAATTCTCGAGACGGGCGCAGGTCATAGCCATGGAGAAAGCCACGACCGAAAAGGAGGCTCACGGCGAGTTCGAGAGCGAATGCCCGGGCTACTGCGGCGCGCAGGACACGTTCTATGTTGGCAACTTCATCCGTATCCAGACAAGCGTTTCGCCGTCACACACCCAAGGTTGGAGCCGTGTGCGGGAATCCCGCCCGCACGGATCTGGGCGGCGGGCGGTCAGCAATGACCGTCCCTTGTACGTTGCGAATGTCTGGCATGATCATTTCTGCCGGATGACGAGAAAAGCGGTGAGCCTGCGCTGTCCCTTTGGCGACCAAGCCCGAGCGGTAGATTTGGCCTCGCTTTTCAAAGCTCCGCTGTTTAGACTGGACGGTATCGTGGGACGCGTTCGGGCGCAGATCCTGTGTACAAGGTTGATCGATGCGGAGCCGTTGCTGCGAGGATCTGAAGAGAAAGCCTTTAAATGACTAATGAGTCGCGGTAGCGGCATAACGGATGACTTTGCGCTGTCGCTGGCGAAGACAACAATCCAGCATTTTACCTCCCAGCTTGAGTTGGTCGACCAAGCCATTGCGGAGACCATCGACAACGACGTGGAGCTGTCCGCCAAACGCGACTTATTGGTCAGCATCAACGGCGTGGGAGAAGCCCTGGCTGGCATCCTGCTGGCCGAATTGCCGGGTCCCGATATCCTCGGCTCCAGCGCCGCGGTCGCGGCCTCGCGGGTTTGAATCCGCAGCAGCGCCAGTCTGGAATCTCGGTCAACCGGCTCGTGCGGATCTCCAAAATTGGCAATGCCGTGCTCCGCACCGCCTTGTACATGCCGGTTTTGTCGGCGATGGGTTACAACCCAGCGGTAGTTGCTTTGGTCGATCGGCTCAAGGCTCAGGGGCGCCTCAAGGGAAAGTAGATTGTGATCCCGACCATGGTCTCAGGCTCTGGTCCGGCGGAATGAAAACCGCTCCAACTTCCTTGCACATGTTCGACTGGAAAGCGATATTGACGCGTTTGTCGCGTTTTGCCGAGTGAGCCGCTCCGATGATGGCCGCGAGTAATTCGTTTTTCCAAATCGAATCGCTTACCTATGCCGCTGCGGCAATCGCCCTCCTCGTCGCTGCGCTTCTTCTACTGCTGACCTTTCGTCGCGCATTCCGGCGCCGGCTTCGCGTGTCGGAAACCTGCAATGTGGGGCGTCTTGGCATTGTGAAGACCTTCGCGCTCGATCAGAGCCGCCAGCTTGTTGTCGTTCGCCGCGACCATGTCGAACATCTCGTCATGATCGGCGGTCCGAACGACCTCGTAATCGAATCGGACATTTTCGGCGCCGACGGCCGCGATCCGGTTGAACTCGACGAGAACTGGCTGGGCGAGGAAGAGGCGGAAGAGAAGCGGCTCACGCTGATGCGCCCTCAAATTAAACTTGCGGCGAAGATTTTCGCCGGTCCAGGCTTGTTCTCGCTGGCACTGCTCTCCGCCATCGCCGGGGCAGGCACGGGGCTTATATGCGGGTTCTTCCGGCTGGCGCTGGAAGAGGCCGATCGTCTCCGCATCGCCGTGCCCGTGTGGTGGCACGCCCAGCCGCTTCTCGGCTGTAGCCTCTTGGTCTTAGGAGCAGCGACGGCCGCGGCCTTCAGCGCAACGCTTGTGCGCCGTTTCAGTGAGTTTGCTGTGGGCAGCGGCATTTCTCACGTCGAGGCAGCAATCAGCGGCGAGCTGCCGCCCGCCCCATTCATTCTGCTGCCTGTCAAATTCGCCGGTGGTCTGCTAGCCATCGGCGCGGGCCTGGCGCTCGGCCGTGAGGGGCCTTGCGTACAAATGGGTGCGACCCTCGCTCATCTCCTAGGAAAAATCTTTGGCCGGAATTCTGCTGACTGCCGGTCGCTGCTCGCAGCGGGCGCGGGCGCCGGTCTTGCCGCCGCGTTTAATGCTCCGCTCGCGGGGTCCGCCTTCGTACTGGAGGAACTCATCCGACAATTCGAAACACGTAACGCCATTGCCGCGCTTGGAGCGTCAGGCGGCGCGATCGTGGTGGCCCGGCTCTTCACGGGGCCGGCGCCCGACTTTGTAGTGACCACCATTCCCTATCCAGCGCTCAGCGACAATCTTTTGTGCTTGGTATTGGGGGTTGCCGCCGGCCTGCTCGGCGCCGGCTACAATCGCGTGCTTCTCGGCGCGCTCGCGATAGCGGACCGATTCGCGCGCTGGCCAGTGGAAGTTCGCGCCGCGATCGTCGGGGCTGCGGCCGGGGCGCTCGCGTGGTTTGCACCGGGCCTCGCCGGTGGCGGCGACGCGCTCACACAGCACACGCTCGACGGCACGGAGGCGCTTGCTCTCCTCCCTCTCATCTTTATGCTTCGCTTTGTACTCGGTGCGGCGTCCTATGCGGCCGGAACGCCGGGCGGCCTCTTCGCGCCTATCCTCGTTTTAGGAGCGCAAATGGGTTTCCTCTTTGGCGCGCTCTTCGATCCCGGTGCGGCGGGCCCCGCCACCCATGCGGCCGCGTTCGCGGTGGTCGGAATGGCGGCCTTCTTGACCGCCGTCGTGCGGGCGCCGCTCACCGGCATCATCCTTGTCACGGAGATGACTGACAACTCCAGGCTGCTCCTGCCGATGCTGGCGGCCTGCTTCTCGGCGATGGCTGTGGCCACAACGCTTCGCGAGCCGCCGATCTACGATGCGCTGAAAGAACGGACATTGGCGCTATGGCGAAAAAAGCCGGGTTGATCTCGCGGCGGCGTAATCGGTTTGCGGTTTCCCAATAGCCCTGGCTGACGAGCCAGTCCAGGGCGAACGGGTCTCCGTCCGGTCCCAGGACCAAACCAGTCAAAAATGGGTGAAACATTTTTGACCGCTTTTCCGGTTCGATCGGACAAAAAAGGCGCCGCCCTGGTCAGCACCGCGATTTCTGCGGCTGCCCTTGCGCAGGCGCGCGCGCATCGCGGGCTACGGCGCGCGCAAGAGCTTCAGGACAAAGACAAATCCCAGAAAGCACATTAACCAAAGGGTGATTGGCCCTGATGGCCCAGTGAATTCGAGACCGAACGCTTTGAAGCCGAGCGGGCCATCCACCCCGGAGTGGGTGGGAAGGTTCTCAAAAGAACCGCGACGACTGCAAAGGCGGATATGACCGCGCTCGGAATGCCAACGTTCTGAGCAGGAGCGGCCGTGAACCACGCCCTCAGCTGCCCACGTAGCCACCATTCACGCGAAAACAGAGCGATTGCAGCTGCAAAGGCGTACACGAGGAGCCCTAGAGCAACCATCGCAATTGCCAAACCCGGTGCATACTCAATAATGTTACTCATAAATCCTCCTGCTGTTATGTCCATCAAGGGCCACCCGCGAACAGCGCATTTCCATGTTAATCGTGGACGGACATTGGGATTGCGCTCGCGCTGTCACGGGTCCACCGCGCATCACCGCTTGGTTTTCGAGACGCGGCCCAGGCGCTCCTTGCCGCCGGACGAGTATTGTCTCGGCGTCAGGCCAAGAAAGGCGGCGAACTCGCGCGGGCCCGAGAAAGCGGAGATGTCCTGAACGCTGGCGACCATCGCCGAGGCCGTCACCGGGCCCAAGCCGGGAATGGTCATCAGTCGGCGCGCCATTTCGTCGCGGGAGATCAATTAATATCACGGGCTGGAAGGGTTGACCTTCGAGCGCAATCATTCCGCTCATTGAGCGCCGCCGGACGGATCGATCACCCAAGAAGATCCTTCACGACCTCGCCATAGACAACCGTCGGGCGTTCCGCCCGGCCGCTTCTCAAATATACGGTCTTCAGATGATCGAGGCCGAAGAGTTGGAGCACAGTTGCATGCATGTCATAGGTATCGACCTTTTTCCCAACCGATTGCAGACCGATGTCATCCGTTGCGCCAAACGTCGTGCCGGCCTTGACCCCGCCGCCCGCAAGCCATTGGGTATAGCCCCAGGGATTGTGGTCACGTCCATTACCGCTTTGGCCGTAGGAAGTGCGGCCAAACTCGGATGTCCATACGACCAATGTTTGATCCAACAGCTCACGCGATTTCAGATCGGCAAAAAGGCCAGCGATGGGCTTGTCCACGGCCGCGGCGTGTGGGGCATGGTTCTTCTCAAGGTCCCTGTGAGCATCCCAATTTTTAACGGTATCGTCGCCATCCACATCTACCGGTCCGGAAACAACCTGGATGAAGCGCACATTGCGCTCTACCAAGCGGCGAGCGCGCAAAAGATTGGTGCCATAGTCCATTGTTTTGGCATCATCCAAGCCGTAAAGCGTCTTGGTCGCGTCGCTTTCCTTGCTCAAGTCGACAGCCTCTGGCGCAGTGCACTCCATGCGATAAGCAAGTTCATAGGATCGCAGGCGTGCCTCGAGTTCCGTGTCGTCCGGATAAAGTGCCGCTCTTTGTTCATTCAGGTGTTTCAAAAGGTCGAGATCGTCCCTCTGTTCCGCCTGACCGATCAATTCGGGGTGATCGAGATGCAGGATCGGCGAGTTGCCCGGGCGAAAGGCGGTGCCCTGGTAAATCGCGGGAAGGAAACCCGAACTCCAGTTGACCGAGCCGCCCTGCGGTTCGTTCTTGCCGCTGTAGAGCACAACATAGGCTGGCAAATCTGGATTGGCGGAACCAAGTGCATATGTCACCCAGGCTCCGAGCGACGGCCGCCCAGGACTTGTGTCGCCCGTGTTCAGCTTGAGAGTGGAAATGTCGTGCGTGGCACCAATCGTCGTGCTGGATTTGATAAAGGCCAGTTTGTCGGCATGCTGCGCGAGGTTCGGCAACAGGTCCGAGAACCAGGCGCCGCTTTCGCCATACTGCTTCCAAGTTCGGTTAGATACGAACAGCTTGCCGACACCTCCTTTTGTACTCGTTTTGATGCCGTCGAGGAATGATGGGGGCACGTCCTGACCAGCGAGCTTGATGAGCTCGGGTTTGTAATCAAACAGGTCGAGTGTGCTAGGAGCCCCGTCCATATGCAGCCAGATGACCGATTTGACCTTTGGCGGGAAGTGCGGCTGTTTGGGGGCTAGCGGGTCCGCGAAAGCACCCGCAAGAGCGGGTGTGGCAAAGATCCCGCCCCCGGGCATTTTAGCGGTCAGTGTAAGTCCACCGAGACCGTATACTGCGTTGAAGATCCATTCCCGGCGTGATTGCGTCCTCATGGTGTTTTCCCTTTCTTGAAGCGGTTGAAACAATTAAAAGCGGTAGCTAAACTCGTTTGAATTCACGACCACATGAACGAGATCAACAAAAACGGCGGCCTTTATTGGATTTAGCGTGTCCGTATCTTTCAAGCCAACCGGAATGGCGATCCCTAAAGTGGCTTGCCATCCGCGGCTTTTTCCTTGATGACCTTTTCATGGCTCACCAGGAAACGCCAGCAAAGTGGTTTTCTCCATTGCATCCGGGTTGCGCGCGAACAAGATCTGGTAGAGTCGGTCTAACTAGGCCGAGTCATCATTGGCCGCTTCGAACCCTTTGAGGCGATACCTGCGGGGCGCCGCGACCTGCACCGGCGCGTACATTCTGGCAAGCAGCTCTACTCGACGGCCGACGCGCGGCCCGGAGGCGAGGACGATTCGGGTGATGGTCAGCTGGATCATATCAAGTCGCGTCATCGGTTCGCTTGCGGCGGAGCGTCGCCAAGCCAACGCATGAACTCACCGACGTGCTGTGCCCATAGTTCCGGATGCGCCATGGTCAGATGGCCAAACGACGTTTCGGATCCCGGCTGAACGAAGAAGCGACCATGAGCGACCCGCGGCATGAGCCTCTCGAGGACATGAAGTTCTTCGGGATTGAACGCGTCGTCGGCAAAATTGAGTGCGAAGACCTTGGTTTTGATCGAAGCAAGGCCTGGCTCCGGATCGTAGTCGGCCGATGATTTCAGAGAGTAGAGGATGTCGTTGGCATCTACGGCCTCTGCCTGTTTGCGCGCGCCCTCGATGAAACGGTCTGCCGCTTGGCCGTCTGGCACGATCACCTGCAAATGCGGCACGCCGTCAATCAACATTCGCAGGACTTCATAGCCCCGCAGCCAACCGCCCGGCGGCTTGGTGTAGTTCCCGCTGTTCCAGTCCGGGTCGGCGCGAATATCGTTGATCACCATCCGGCGCCACAGCATGTTGCGTCCCGACATCTTAATGGGCAGTGAGACGACCGGCATCACTCCATCCATGGCGTCGGGATAGGCCTCCGCCCATTGCCAAGCATTCATGCCACCCATTGACATGCCGAGAATGGCGTAGAGGTGTTTGATCCTGAGCGTCTCGGTGACGAGTTTGTGCTGGAGGTCAACGATGTCTCCGTATCCATAGTTGGGGAAACCGGCACTGAGACCCGCTCGGCCGGCTTGATTGGCCGTGGCCGACACTATCCGGGAAGATCAAGTAATAGCTGTGGGCGTCCAGCGGTTGGCCTCGATCGAACAGCGCCTTCATGTAGGTTGGGCTGAGGAGTGCACGACCATCGGCCCCGGTCCAATGCAAGACGAGTACGGCATTGTCGATGTCTCCTTGGTCATTTCGATGCGAAGTCCCGAGCGTCGCGTAGTGAATGCGCAGACGCGGGATCGATTCACCATCACGAAATTTGTAATTCTCGAACCAGGCGTCCGCTTGTTTCACGACGGAGTTCTCCTGTCGATCCCAAGGGGACGCACCAGTGCCGACTTGCGCTTGCGCCGTATGTGGTAGCGGCGATCCCTGCGCGACTGCCAACGCGGCGAAACCAGTGGCGCCGACAAGCACCACAGCCAGACCAAACAGAATATTGCGAACTCTTGGAGGTGCCATGGATCACTCCTCTCGTTGCACTATGCCAACGGTGACAGCCGGGTCACCGCGGCGTGCGACCATCCGCCCTCGACCGGCACTAACGCTGCTTCGTCGGTTCGGCAAGTCCGGCGGCGTACCGCTCGCCTGCAGCATTTCCGAGGTGGCATCGATATCTGAGACCCGGCGCTCGTCGATGGTCCGAGTGGCGGCCAGCTGCAACTGTCTAACATTGAGGTTCAAAGCCTTTTCTGAACATGACCGACGCTCAGGCCCGGCAAAGGTTGAATGTTCAAATGCTATCCCTCGACGACCGGTTCGCTGCAGGGAGGGTGTCGCGTTCGGAGCTATAATATTGCTGCACGGAACGGACTTACCCTGGCCTGCTGCGGCACCCGTTTGAAATATTGACCGGCTTTCTGTAATGCTACCGCTTGCCCAGCGGGTGCTCCTCAAACCATGCACACGCCAAGCGCGACGCAATGTCGAAGTCTTGCCCATACGCATCGAAATGGCCGCCATTCAGCGTCACCAATTTCTTCAACTTGAGAACCACGGCTCGCGCCCGGATCGATCGGAGCGTCAAAGATTCAGCATTGTAGGCAGCCCGGTTCAGCGCTTCAGACGCGATCACGGGCGCCGCTACGTTCGGTTAGTCTGCATATTGGGCGATCCCGATCCCAAAGGACCAATTTTCTTTCTGCACCTCAATGAGATTGATAAATACATCCTCAGGACGAAGTCCTAATCGCGCATGGAGAGTGTCAGCGACGGCCTTGTAAAATGCCTTTTTTTGTTCAACGGTTCGACCAGCATTGAGCGTCAGTTGAATAAAAATGCAGTCTTGCGTGCGCCGGATACCAAGGTAGTTTTCGTCGGCAATGAGGGCGTCAGCCGGATGCTCGGCGATAATCTGAAAACGATCGCCTTTGGGCGCCGCCAGAACATCGACCATCGCCTCATAGACGATGAGGCCGATGGTGCGACGATATTCGGCGGACTTTCCTTGGACGAGATCGATGCGGGCGAGCGGCATATGCGGTTCCTTGGTGATCGGCTTTCCCTGACAAGCCGACGATTAATGCTGCGAACCGGAGGGGCGTCCGGCGTCGAACAGAATTGAGCGGCCGTACCTTTCTCTGGCTTAGGCCGCTCGATGCTCTTCAACGAATGTATGGTCCTCAAGCCGCGCCTTCAATTTCGTCAAGCAATTGAATCAAGCGGATCACTTGTTGCAGCAAGATACCGCCCCAAGCCTTCACGGTCACGACTTGGCGTGAATGTGACTATGCCGGATGATGACGGCAATCTAGGCGCCCATGGGCGCCGCGTGAAATGATGAGATTTAATGGCGCTATGAAAGAAAATCACAGGCCGTTAAGGCGCCTGTCCCTTCTTTTAGGTTGCGAATGTCCGGTAATTGATCTTTCTGCCGGATGGCGAGAAAAGCGGTGAGCCTGCGCTATCCCTTTGGCAACCGAGCCCGACCGACAGATTTCTTTTCAAAGCCCCGCTGTTTAGGCTGGACGATCCGAAGAGCAAGCCTCAAAATGACTGACGCTGTATTGGGTATTGACGTTTCCAAGAACACATTCGACGCTAGTCTCGGGGCTGGATGCCAACAGAATGGATTGACCGACATGCAGAGAGCTCGATGGCTCAGCGCGCTACTCGCAATAGCCGTAACCTTCATTGCGTTGGACCGCCAACTGGCTGCCGAAGAGCTTAAGGCCATTGAAGTTCCTGGCGATCGCGCCTTCACGGAAAGCATCACGGCTGGCCCAGACGGCACTTTGTATCTGAGCAGCCTTGCCTCGGGCGGCATCGCCCGGGTCAAGCCCGGCGCATCGAAAGCCGAGGCGTGGATCGCGCCGGGAGCATTCGAAAGCCGCTCGACATTTGGAGTCTTTGCCGACGCCAAATCAAACACCCTATGGGTCTGTTCGAATGATGTGTCGAGTCGGGGCGTCGCTGGCCCAGGTTCTTCGACGGGCAGTCAACTTAAGGGGTTCGATCTGGCGACGGGCGACGGCAAGATAAGCGCACAATTCCCCGGCAAAGCCAACCTCTGCAATGACATGACTGTTGCCAACGACGGAACGGTATACGTCACGAATTCCCTCACGCCACAAATCCTGCAACTGAAACCAGGCAGAAAAGCTCTCGCGGTTTGGGTCGAAGATCAACAATTTCAACCTCCGAGCGGTGCTGGCTTAGACGGGATTGCCATTGGCGGCGA
The DNA here is from genome assembly GCA_002890675.1 of Candidatus Methylaffinis lahnbergensis. Taxonomy (GTDB): domain Bacteria; phylum Pseudomonadota; class Alphaproteobacteria; order Rhizobiales; family Beijerinckiaceae; genus Methylocapsa; species Methylocapsa lahnbergensis. The sequence goes on along the minus strand of PEFW01000004.1, from coordinate 9,322 downwards.
TGGCAATATCTACATCAATACATTCAACGGAGGCGAATTCTTCCGTGTCGAGGTCAAGGGCGGTATGCCAGGCGCCGTCACAAAACTTGAAACGTCGCGTCCGCTAAAACTGCCGGACGGGCTACGGCAGCTCAGCGGAGAAAGCTTTCTGATGGCAGAGGGTAGCGGCTCGCTCGATCGCGTCACCGTGGATGGCGATAAGGTTATCGTCGAGACGCTCAAGGACGGGCTCAAAGAGCCGACCGCCGTTGCGAAAGTAGGTGGCACGGCCTGGGTCGCCGAAGGTCAACTGTCGCATCTCTTCGGCGCGAAAGACAATGGTCCGCCACACCTTCCGTTCGAAATCGTGCCGGTTGCTATCGGGAACTAATGGCTCAGGCTTCCAGTCACTGACTATAGCGTCAGCAGATGCCTGTTAGGTTCCGGAATTTTGGGAGAATAGTGATGCGGGTCGTCGGTCAAAAAAATGGTGGGATTGTTGCGGCCCTGGCCGCAGGCGCTATCATGGCTCAGCTGGGCGCAACGCGAGTCGTTGCTGAGTCGTCCGCACACAAGGCAACAACGTCGTGCTTGGGCGGGTCAACCGGCATCACGCTCCCAAGTGGCTTCTGCGCGACGATATTCGCCGACAAGATCGGACACGCCCGGCAGCTCGCCGTGGCTCCCGACGGGACGGTTTTCGTCAACACCTGGAGCGGTGTTTACTACGGCAACGATAAGCCACACGCCGGTGGATTTCTCATTGCGTTGAAGGACACCAAAGGCGCTGGCCAAGCGGATGTAAATGTCCGCTTCGGCCAGACTTTCGCGGACGGCAGCCACGGCGGTACGGGCATCGCCCTCTACAAGAATTGGCTCTACGCTGAAGTCAACGACCGGATCGAACGCTATGACTTGAAGGAAGGAGAAACTGCACCGGCCGGTCCAGCGGAAACCATTCTCAGTGGCATGCCGATCAATGGCGACCACCCGATGCATCCTTTTGCTATTGATGCAGAGGGCACCCTGTTCGTATCGATGGGATCGGCGACGAATGCCTGCGAAGTCAGGAACCGCATGCCCCATTCGCCCGGTAATGATCCGTGCACCGAGCTAGAAACACGTGCCGGTATTTGGAAGTATGACGCTAACAAAACCGGTCAGGTCTTCTCGGCAAAGGAGCGTTATGTCAGCGGCATCAGAAACGGCGAGGGGTTCGACTTCGACACTTCAGGCCGTTTGTTTGTCACCCAGCACGGTCGCGATCAGCTGCACGAGGATTGGCCGGAACTCTACACCACCGAACAGGGATTTGAGCTTCCGTCCGAGGAAGTGAAGATCGTCAAAGGCGGCGCCTGGTATGGCTGGCCGAACTGCTATTTCGATCCGACGCAGAAGAAGTTGGTGCTGGCTCCAGAGTACGGCGGCGATGGTGGCAAGAAGACCGGAGTTTGCGATAAGGCCGAACCGCCATTGGCTGCGTTTCCAGCGCACTGGGCACCGAACGATCTCAAGCTCTACAAAGGCGCGCAGTTTCCAAAGCCCTATGTTGGCGGCGCGTTCATCGCTTTCCATGGCTCGTGGAACCGGGCACCGGGTCCGCAGGAAGGCTACAACGTCGTCTTCCAGCCCCTCGCCGACGGCAAGCCCTCAGGCAACTACGTGGTCTTCGCTGATGGCTTTGCTGGCGAGCATAAGGACCCGGGCCGTGCGCTGCACCGTCCGTCCGGACTCGCTATAGGAGCGGACGGGGCGCTTTTCATCTCCGATGACAAGGCGGGGCGCATCTGGCGCGTCACATTCAATGGCGATCCGAGCATCGCGGGCATCGAGGCCGCACCATCGCCGGTCATAGAAGCCAAGACATCGCCGGAAGTTCTTCCTCCGGAAGGCATCCATCCTGACGCCGGTACACAGGCGGCTGCTCTTCCTGTTCCACCGGGAGCGACAAGCAAACAGGTCGCCCTCGGCAAAAAGATTTTTCACGGTGAGATCGCGGGTGCAACCTGCGCCGGCTGCCACGGCGCCGACGGCATCGGCACGCCCGTCGGCGCGGAGCTCAGCAGCGGAACGTGGCTCTGGGGCGATGGCAGCCTAGGGGCGATCACCGAAACGATCAGAAACGGTGTGCTCGAACCAAAGGAACACCCCGGCGCCATGCCGCCGATGGGCGGCGTGCAGCTTTCTGACGAAAATCTTCAGGCAGTCGCGGCTTATGTTTGGTCCCTGGGTCACAAAGGCGAGAAAAACTAGTCCGCAATTTCAATCTGAGCATGAGCCTAAGAGGCTTTGTCATCCGAAAACCCGCGCCGCCTCGCGCCGGCTCTTCCCTTCGACGAAGACAAAGCGTCGAACCGCTGCGTAAATCTCCACCGCGAACATCTCCGGCCATCCCTCTTCGAATCAGACTTCGAAAAGGTTCGGCCTCGAAGGTAGCCGGGTATTACTCCGCCACGCGCGACCGCGTTATGCCGCCGCTCCGTGGCCTACTATTGTACCGCCGCGTACACTCCGGAATCCTTCTTACATATTTTGCGCGACGAGAAGCCCATTCGATCGCGGATGCTCCACATGCTTTCGCAGCGGCCGGCATCCCCGGTGTTGGCGAGGTCGCTGCCGGCATTGGTGCATCGGGCGCCGTCCTGTCGGGCTGTAAGCAGACCTGACTGGAAAATGAGCTAGCGGGTTTCGTCCGGCGAAAGAAGACGTCTCGCAGCCGCGATAATGGCAGGCTGGGGCTGTTTGATTGGCCGCATAAATTCGTGAAGCTCCCACCCGCCTCCAAGCGCCTTATATAGCGTGATGAGCTGCTCGGCGGCACTTTGCTGAGTGCCGACATATTGCTCTTCAAGATCGAATTGTTGGCGCTCAGCATCCAGGACGTTCAGATAGTCCGTCAACCCACGTTCGTACCGTTCAGTGGCAAGCTTGGTTGATTGACGGGCGGCCACAATTGCACGATCTAGATCCTTCAAGCGTTGCTGCGCGGCCCCGTATATTGCTACCGCATCATCGACCTGCTGGACTGCGGTTAATATTGTCTGCTTGTAGTTGACCAAGAGTTCATGAGCTTGCAGCTCGGCGATATTGGCTATGGCATCGAGTGTGCCAAAATCAAGCATAGGCCAATAAACCGAGGGGCCAGCAGCGCCGATAAACGTGAGTGGGACTGCCGAGGATGAACGTACCCCACCTTGGCCGCCGAGTCCGCCACTGACGATAAACTGTGGAAAGAGATCAGCCGTTGCTACGCCGATGCGCGCTGTAGCCGCAGCAAGTTGGCGTTCTGCTGCGTGAATGTCCGGCCGTCGGCGTAACAGATCGATTGGCAGGCCTGGAGGTATTTGCGCCGGGAGCGCCGGCAGTTTGCCTGGCTTTGCGAGTTCTTTGGCAAGATCCTCTGGATACTGGCCGAGGAGAACCGCAATGACGTGCTGGCTTGCGGCGATTTGAGCTTCGAGCGGCGCAATGCTTGACCGCAAGGTCGCCGAATAACGCTCTGCCAACACAAGGTCGAGTTCGTTGGCGATCCCTTGTTGGAATCGTGATTTTTGGAAATCGAAACTTGCTTTGGCCACGTCGACGTTTTTCCGCAGGACGGCAAGCTGCCTCTGAAGGGCGCGCATGTCGAGATAGGCGCGCGCGACATTGGCGGCGACTGTCACCAAAACCCAGTCGCGGGCGTCGGCGAGGGATTCAGCGGTGTAAGTTGCCGCTTCGAGTTCCCGGCGGAACTTGCCGAAGACGTCCGGTTCCCACACAGCTTCGAAACCGCCTGTTTCCTGGATTTTGCTCAAGTTGGTTGCATTTTCCGCTGATCTGAACAGCGGTGTTGCGCGGCCGCGCGTGAGGTCTGTCCCCGTGCCAATACCGGCGCCGCCAGTTCCTCCGCCGGCCGGGAGCGCTTGACCCATCACGACCAATTCTTGCGTTCTCGCCGCTTGAATCCTCGTCAGTGCAATTTCGAGATCGAGGTTGGATTCAATGGCGCGGCTGACGAGTGAGTCGAGTAGCGGATCATGCAGAGATTGCCACCATTCAGTAATATTGGCGCCCGGTCTCCGGCTGGTCTTTTGGGCGATCTGAACGACCGGCGGGAGGAATGAGTCCGGCAAAGCTATGTCAGGCGTATGGTAATCCGGCCCCACGGTGCAACCGCCAAGGGCGGCAGCGAACCCCAGCGCGCCCAGACATTTATTCACGCTAAGACTCCGATTCGGTAACTTTCGCCAAGAGCATGTCACCGGGTCCGTTCAGTAGTCTTAGCATCACTCGGGGAATTCTCCTCCGCGTCAGCTCCAGACCCAGGTCCTTTTCCACTCGGAGCGGCTTCGTTTGCAATGCGGACGAGATCCCCCGCCGCTAGTGAGTCAGGGGGACTGACTACGACGCGATTGGAAGGCGTGAGGCCACTTAAAACTTCGATCCGGCTCCCGAGATTGCGGCCAATCGAGATTTTCTTCACCGCGATCCTATCGTCCTCGCCAATAACAGCGACCTCGAGCCCATTCTGGCGGAAGATTAGGGTGTCCGTGGGAACACTCAATATGTTGGGGTCGGGCGGCAAATCGAAATGCACCTCGGTGTAGGAACCGGGCTGCAGCACGCCGTTGGGATTGTCGGCATGCAGTTCGACCAGTAAAGTGCGCGCGCTCTGGTTGATGGCGCGGGCAGTGGTGGCGACAGTTGCTTCGAAGGACTTGTCTGGGAATTGCGGCAGATGCAAGCCGGCCTTCTGCCCCTCATGGATACCAGCCGACATTCTCTGCGGCACCTGCACGAAGGTGCGCATCTCATGGACGTCCGCGACGCGGAACAGAGCCGGACCAGTTCCGCCCCCAACCCCGCTTCCGGCATTGATGAGAGCCCCAATATCAGTGTTGCGTTCCGTCACCACGCCGTCGAAGGGCGCAATGACGCGCTTGAAGCCTTCGAGCGCCGCCAGCCGGTCGACCTCGCTTTGGGCTACGTTCACATCGGCGAGGGAGGCATTTAAACGTGCGGCGGCGCTGTCAAAATCCCCCTTTTTCGCTGTTGTTTCCTGCACAGAGACAACGCCTTTCGGCGAATTCCGCCAACGCTCGTATGTCGTCTTGGCGAACTCCAATTCGGCCTCTCTGACGTTGACCACGGCCTTCGAATTCGTGAGCCTCGCCTTGGATGCTGCAAAGGAAGCATCGAGGTCCGGCGCTTCGATCTCCGCAAGAAGCTGCCCTGCCTTCACGTGGGCGCCGTAATCAAAATACCAATTCTTTAGAAAGCCGTTGACTCGAGCGTATATGGGCGCATCGAACCATGCCTGTATGTCGCCGGGTAGGATCAACCGCGAGGCTTTGCCATCGGGCTGCGGCATGACAAAAGAGACAACTGGAACAGCCTGTGTGGCGGTCCATTGCGTGACTGCCGCCTCATGGCGCCAACGCAACACGAGGCCCGTCGCAGCAGCGGCGACTGCGACGGCGAGGGCGATAAGTCCAGCAATGCGCAGCGTTCTGCCCTGTGGGCGTAGTTGCGAAGCAATCTCCTGCAAATCCTTGTCAACTTGCAGCATCATTCCCCCCTCGATCAAACGCTCGGCGCCGCTGATGATCTGGCTGAGGAAGCTTCGCCCGGCTGCGGCCTGCGATCTCTCCGGTGAAACACGCTGAAAACGGCGGGAACGAAGAACAATGTCGTGACCGTTGCGACCAAAAGGCCGCCAATGACCGCCCGCCCGAGCGGCGCATTCTGCTCGCCCCCTTCCCCCAACGCAAGCGCCATCGGGACCATGCCCAAAATCATGGCACTGGCCGTCATCAGCACGGGCCGGAAGCGCGTGAAGCCGGCATCGATGGCAGCGGCCGTCGAATCGTAGCCTTGTTCCAGCCTCTCGCGCCCAAAGCTGACTAGGAGGACGCTATTCGCGGTCGCGATCCCCATGCACATGATCGCGCCAGTCAGAGCCGGGATGGAAAGGGTCGTGCCCGTCAGAAACAGCATCCAGACGATCCCGGCGAGAGCCCCGGGCAGTGCCGTGATGATGATAAACGGATCGAGCCACGACTGGAAATTGACGACGATGATCAGATAGACAAGCACAATTGCGCCGGCAAGTCCGAAATAGAGCTGGGCGTAGGCGTTGGTCATTGTCTGAACCTGGCCCCGCACTACTACATGGGTGCCGCGTGGCGCGCCCTTGGCCTCCTCGTCCAGGATCCGGTTGAGTGCTTTGGAGACCGCACCGAGATCACGTCCCTGTACAGCCCCGTAGATGTCAATAACCGGCTGGACGTTGTAATGCGATACGATGGCAGCGCTCGGTCCTGGGGTAATATTGGCAAGGCCGCCGAGCAATTGCGGTTTCGTAGCTGCGGCTGAGGTTATGGGCAGATTGACGAGATCGGATACGTTGTCCATCCAATATTGCGGAATTTGCACCACAACCGGATAGGAGACTCCGTTCTGTATATTGAGCCAGAAATTCGGCTGTACTTGGAAGCTGCCGGAAAGGGTAATCAGCAAGCTATTTGCTACGTCCCGCTGCGTCAGACCTACTAGGCCGGCGAGGGAACGGTCGACGTCGACATTGATCTGCGGGTAGTCGAAGGCCTGCTGAATGCGCAGATCGGCGATGCCGGACACTGTACGGATGCGCTTCAACAATTCTTTTGCATAGGTGTAGCTGGACTCCCTCACTGGACCGACGACCTGCACATCGATGGGTGCTGGCAATCCGAAATTGAGGATTTGTGACACGATGTCGGCTGGCAAGAACGCATAGGCGGTGCCTGTGAACTTTTGGGGCAACAAGGTGCGAAGCTTTTTGATGAAATCGGCCGTGGGAGAATGGCCCTCCTTCAAGGTTATCAGTACGTCGGCATCTCCGGGCCCAATCGTGCCAGAATTGTTGTAGGCCATGTTGATCCCGCTATAGGGGAGCCCGATGTTGTCGACGATGTTGTCGACCTGTTCTGCCGAGATAATTTCGCGGACGGCGTGCTCGACGAGATCACAAAGGCGGGCCGTCTCCTCAATACGGGTGCCTGTCGGGGCGCGGACGTGCATAAGAATCTCACCGGAATCGACGGTTGGGAAAAAGTTCTCGCCGAGGAACGGTGCCAGTCCAAGGGACAGGAGAACGCATGCTAGGAACCCGGCAATGAAGGTTTTGGGCCGGCTGAGGGCGAGCGAAAGCAGCGACCGGTAGCGGTCACGGAGCCATTCGAAGTGGTGCTCAAAGCCCTCCTGGAACCGCTTGAAAGGATTGCGCGGACGAGATGACGAAGCGGAGGAGTGCCCCTCCGCGCCGTGGCCCTCGTGGCCGCCGCCGTGCAGGACCTGTCCGCGGAGCAAATGGTTCGCCATCGTCGGGACCAGAGTTCGGGAGAGGATGAAAGAAGCGATAAGCGCGAATACGACGGACTCGGCCAACGGCCGGAAGAGGTAGCCGGCGACTCCGCCGAGCTGAAACATCGGCGCAAAAACAATGCTAAGCACGAGCAGCGTGACAAAAGCCGGAACCACAATCTGCTGAGCGCCATCCAGTATGGCCGGCTCGATGTCCTTGCCCTGCTCAAGATGATAGAAAATATTTTCGAGCGTCACAGTTCCTTCATCAACCAGCATGCCGACAGCAAGGGCAAGGCCACCAAGCGTCATGATGTTTATGCTCTCGCCGAGCCAGGAAAGGACGGTCAGAGAAAACAGAATGGAAAGAGGAATGGAGACGATGATGATCATTGTAGAGCGCCAGTTGCCAAGGAAGAGCAAGATCATCAGTCCGACGAGGGAAGCAGCAAGGACCGCCTCCCGGAGCACACCGAAAATGGCAGCCTTGACGAAAATCGATTGGTCACCCACGGCGTGCACAACGATGCTGGCGGGCAAGGTCTCCTTGATCCGCGGCAGCAGCCTCTTGACGCCATCGATGACGTCGAGGGTCGAGACGGCGCCGGCCTTCAGAATCGTCATCAGCACGGCTTTGGCCCCGTCGACGCGCACCAAATTGGTTTGCGGAGGCGAGCCCTCGTGTACGAAGGCTACATCCTGGATGTAGATCACTGTACCGTTGACCGTCTTCACCGGAAGTCTGTTAATCTGGTCGAGGATGATCGGACTGGCGTTGAGCGCGACATTCCAATCATAAGGGCCGATTTTCTGGTCCCCCGCCGGCAGAATAAGGTTCTGCGCGGCAACGGCGTTGACGACATCCTCGGCCGATACATTGTGCTCCTGCATCGCGCGCTGGTTAATGTCGACTTGCGCCTGAAGGATTTTTCCACCGTAAGGTGACGGGACGGCGGCGCCTTCCACCGTGGCAAGTTGGGGCCTTATGAAATTTTGCCCCTGATCAAACAGTTCCATCTGCGGCAGCTTGGTGCTCGAGAGAGCAAGCTGGAGGATCGGCACGGTCGAGGCGTTGTAGCTAAGGACGTAAGGCGGCGTGATGCCAGGTGGAAGGTACTTCAGGACGGTCTGCGAGGCCGCTGTTACTTGGGCTATCGCAGCGGCAATGTTGACGTCCTTTTGGAAAAAAATCTTGACCACGCCATAGCTATTGAGCGACTGCGACTCAATATGCTCGATATCGGCGACCTGTGCCGTCAAGGTGCGCTCGTAAAAATAGATGATGCGGCCAGACATGTCGTCCGGCAAGAGGCCCGCATAAGTCCAGACGACGCTGACAACCGGTATCTTGATGTTAGGGAAAATATCGGCAGGCGTGCGCACGGCTGCTAACGTGCCGAAGATCGCAATGAGCAATGCGAGAACAACGAAAGTATAAGGGCGTTTTAGAGCGATCTGAACAATCCACACGCTTCAGTCTCCAAAAGACCGGCCCAAAGCAGGTAAGGTCACGTCCAAGCATAGCAACATATTTCTACCGACATCCGCCGGATACCGACCTTGTTGAGGCTGAGACTGCTACTTTCGACAGATTTTGGCAATGCCAAACCCTAGACACGGGGCTCTGGTGGAGCAAATCTAACATTTGAGTCCCTATTGGGATTCCCCAGATTTGCGGCATGTGCGAGTCTGCGCGATGCGCGCAGGAAAATCCATCACCGTGTTGTTGGCCGATCGGCGTCGGCTTGAAAATCTCATCGACGATCGCAATGTCGCGCAGAAGTACGTGTGGCGAGCCGAGATTGTTCTCTTCACGGCCGATGGGGCCGGCACGAACGAGATCATGCGACGAACCTGCAAGTCCAAGACTTGCGTTTGGCGCCGGCAGGAACGCTTCTTGGAAGAAGGGTTCGAGGGTCTGCTTCGCGACAAGACCAGGCCCTCGCGGATCAAGCCGCTCGATGGCGAGGCGGCCGAGCGGGTTGTCGCCCTGACGCTTGGCGATCCACCCGGCGAA
>PEFW01000039.1 GCA_002890675.1 Candidatus Methylaffinis lahnbergensis | reverse complement strand
GCACCGGCAACGATCTTGAAGCCCGACCTGCTCGCTAAATTGCGCCTGCGCCTTGACGACCCGCCGCCCGATGGCGGGCTGTGGTCGAGCCGCAAGGTTGCGGCTTGGATGGCTGGCGAACTCAACCTCCCCTCGGTCGCCCCGCAGCGGGGCTGGGAAGCGTTGAAGGCGATCGGCTGGTCGATCCAGAAGCCACGTCCGAAGAACCCGAAATCGGCCACGCCCGAAGAAGCGGCGGCATTTAAAAAAAGCGCGCGAATGCCGTTGCCGAGGAGGCGGCAAAGCCCCCGGGCAAACCGATCGAGTCTTCGCCACGGACGAGCATCGCATTGGCCTAAAGCCGATCACCCGCCGCGGGTGGGCGCCACAAGGCGAGCGTCCGATCGCGAAGGCCTCGCCACGCTTCGCCGGTGGGAAGGAGTCTGTCAGAATCGACTGCGCGACCGGCACCATGCCGCCGCCGGCAAAACCCTGAAGAATACGAAACAGCAGGAGCGACTTAAGATCTCCGGCCATTCCGCGGAGCACTGAGCACAGGGTGAACAATCCGAGGCAGGTGAGGAAAACTGCCTTGCGGCCGAACCACTTGCTCACTCAGCTCGTGGCCATAACAATCAGGGCATTGGCGACGAGATAGGTGGTCACAACCCAGGATGCTTCGTCTTCGCTAACGCCCAGGCCGCCGGCGATATAGCGCAGTGCTACGTTGGCGATGGTGGTGTCGAGGACCTCCATAAAAACGGCGACCGCGACCAGCACCGCGATCAGCCACGGGTTGGTGCCTGACCCGTTTGCCGCAGCGGGAGCGCCCGCCCGGGTTGCGCCGGCGCTCATAGCCATCCCCTGAACCGCTTATAGAGCGACGGCGTGCGATCAACCCGCACGCTCGGAACCACCGACATGCCCGGGCCGACCGCAACGTCGGCCGGCGGATCATCCATGATGATCTTGACCGGCACGCGTTGGACGATCTTCACGTAGTTGCCCGTGGCATTCTGAACCGGCAGCAGCGAGAATGCGGTGCCGGATCCGGGCTGAACGCTGGCGATATGGCCGTGGATAGTGCGTTCCGGATAAGCGTCGATCTCGAGCGTCACCGGCTGTCCGGGTCGCATGGCGTCGAGCTGATCCTCCTTGAAGTTCGCCGTGACCCAGATTTCGTCCGGGACGAACATCGTCAGGTTTGTGCCCGGCTGTGCGAACTCACCGACTGCGGCGCTGAGGTAGGCCACATGCCCACCCTGGTCCGCCGTGACGGTCGTATAAGAGAGGTTCAGTTGCGCTTGGTCGCGCTGAGCCTTGGCTTGCGCGAGGCTCGCGACGGCGCTGTCGCGTTGTGCCTTCAGCGACTCGATTTGCCGCTGCGGGAGCCTCAGGGTCGCTTGAGCACTCCCAAGCGCGGCCTGCTGCTGATGGAGCTGCGAGGTAGTCCGCTGGGCGTTCTGAACGCTGCCGGAGCCGGTCTGCGCCAGATGCTGGTAGCGCGCCGCCTCCTGCTGGGCGAACACCAGCCCCGCTTGCACTTGTTCTACTTGTGCTTGATTGGCGCTGATTTGCGCCTGCTGCACACTGAGCTGCGCGTCGATGTTCTGGACGTTGGCCTCGGCGCCGGCCACCTGCGCCTGTGCCTGGTCGAGCGCGATGCGATAGTCGCGATCGTCGATGCGCACGATCACGCGGCCGGCGGCAACGTGCTGGTTGTCCGTTACCGGCACCGCCGTGATGTAGCCTGGCACCCTCGGGGCGATGGCGAACTGCCGCGCCGCGATGAAGGCGTCGTCGGTTGTCTCGAAATGCTTAGCGTAATCCCAGTAGAGGGAGCCAGCCCCCGCCGCCGGGATAAAGAGAGGCAGCCCGACGACGAAGGCAAGCCGGTGGCGCCGCAGGAGCCCCTTGCGAGGCGTGTCCTTGAGCTTTCGATCCAGCTCTAGATGCTGATCTTCGCGTCCCGGCGGCAATTCCACGATGGGGCGCTCGTCATCGGGGGGCTCCTGCGGCCTCGGCGCTCGGGCATGAAGGAAACCTTGCCGGCGTCTGCGGACGGTCGCTCGCCGATCATCTTCCGAGATGAGGCTCCGGCTGACTGCGCATGCGAAAGCTCACGCTGCGATTGCGCGCCTTGATCCCGCTCTTTTGCCTCTAACAACATCGTTCAAACTCGTGTGATGGTTATGGATAGATCATCACCATCGGGCAGCAACGCCGCCTTGACCGCCTCCGCGGGGCTTAAAATTGGGGCCTCGATCCAAGCCTTGCATATTGCCGCCCTGAGCCCCGTTCGATAGGCAAGCATGGCAGTTTCAGCACTATAGTCACGGTGAAGTTTCGATGTCATGGGCCTTATCCGCACTATTGACCGAACGGTTCGGTCAATGGCCTTGACTTAGTACATCGCCGACCCTATTTCAACTGGTGACCGAACGGTTCGGTCATCCTTTCAACAAAACGTGAATGGCGAAAGACGTGATTTCCGATCGGGGCGAGACCGAAAAGCCTGATGCGCCAGCGCAACAGGACAGCGCCAAGCGACGCCAGATCATGGACGGCGCGCGCGATGTGTTCCTGGCTCAAGGCTTCGATGCCGCCAGTATGGGCGAGATCGCCCGCAAGGCCGGGGTCTCGAAGGGAACGCTTTACGTCTATTTCGACAGTAAGGAGCAGTTATTCGAGGCCATTGCTCATGAGCAGTGCGGGGCGCAGGCCGAAGGAGTTTTTTCCCTCCATCCGGCTGATCACGACGTCGAAGCCGTGCTCACGCGGCTTGGCCGCAGCTATGTCAAATTCCAGTGCCGGCCGGGAGCCATGTCGCCTCTGCGCACGGTCATCGCGATCTCGGATCGTATGCCGGAGATCGGTAGGGAGTACTACGAAACGGGTCCTGCGAAGGGAGTGACGAAGCTTTGTCATTATCTCGAGAGTCAGGTCGCCGCCGGGATTTTGGCGATCGAGGATTGCGAGGTCGCGGCGGCCCAATTCCTCGATTCTTGCCTTGCCACGATTTTGAAACCGCTCCTCTTCAATGCCGTCGAGGCGCCTAGCGACGAACGGATCGACCACGTGGTCGGCATTGCGGTCCGCATGTTCCTGGCGGCCTACCGGCGTGTCGCCTGACCCTCCGAGTGCAATCCGCGCGACAGAAGCGGCAGCGATTCGTTCAATGCGCCTCGTCCCAGTTTTGCGCGGCCTTGGCATGGACCTGCAAGGGTACCGCGAGCTGGATAAAAGGATGCGGCGCGTCAATCATCACCTTGCGCACCACCTCGATCGTCGCCTCGACCTCGGAGTCCGGCGCCTCGAAAACAAGCTCGTCATGGACCTGCAAAAGCATTTTCGCTGAAAGATTAGCTTTCTCCAAAGCCGCATCCATGCGGATCATCGCGCGGCGGATGATGTCGGCGGCGGAACCCTGGAGCGGCGCGTTGATCGCGGCGCGCTCGTTAAAAGCGCGCTCGGAAGGGTTCGAGGCCAGGACGCGCGGGTAATGGCATTTGCGCCCAAAAATCGTCGTCACATAACCTTTCTCGCGCACGGAAATTTTGGTTTGATCCATATAAGCGCGAATGCCCGGAAACCGCTCGAAATATTTTTTGATGTAGGCGGCTGCCTCGTCGCGCGGGATGCCCAATTGATTGGCGAGGCCGAAGGCCGAAATACCGTAGATGATCCCGAAATTGATCGCCTTGGCGCGGCGGCGCACGTCTGGCGGCATGCCTTCGATCGGCACGCTGAACATTTCGGACGCGGTCATCGCGTGAATATCCTGGCCCTCGGCAAACGCCGACTTCAATTGCGGAATGCCGGCGATATGGGCAAGAAGCCGCAATTCGATCTGCGAATAATCCGCCGAGACGAGCTTATGGCCGTCGCGCGCGATAAAGGCGCGGCGGATTTTCCGCCCTGCCTCGTTGCGCACCGGAATATTCTGGAGGTTCGGGTCGGACGAGGAAAGCCTGCCCGTCGTCGTCGCGGCGAGCGCATAGGAGGTGTGCACGCGCCCGGTCGCCGGATCGACGAAGGAAGGCAGAGCGTCGGTATAGGTCGATTTGAGTTTTGCAAGCTGCCGCCAGTCGAGAATCCTTGCCGCGAGTTCGTTGCCTTGCTCGGCGAGATCGTCGAGCACGCCAGCGGCCGTAGACCAGGCGCCGGTCACGGTTTTTTTGGGGCCAGAGAGGCCCATCTTGCCAAACAGAATATCGCCGAGCTGTTTTGGCGAGCCGAGATTGAAGGTCTCGCCCGCGAGTTCGTGGATCGTCGCCTCCAGCCGCGCCATGTCGTGAGCAAATTCGCGAGATAGCTTTGCGAGGATGCCGCGGTCGATTGTAATCCCTCGCTGTTCCATCTTCGCGAGGACCTCGATCATCGGACGCTCTAGCGTCTCATAAACGTTCGTCATGTGTTCGGCGGGAAGGCGCGGCTTCAACACGCGCGACAGACGCAAGGTGACGTCGGCGTCCTCCGCCGAATATTCGGCCGCCTTGTCGATGGCGACGCGGGCAAATCCGATAAATGTGCGGCCCGAGCCAGCCACCTCGCCGAACGGGATTGGCTTATGGCCAAGATGCTTCTCGCTGAGCACGTCCATCCCGTGGTCCGTACGGCCGGCGTCGAGCACATAGGACAAAAGCATGGTGTCTTCGACCGGCGCTACCTCGATGCCGCGCTGCTTAAAAACAAGCCAGTCGAATTTCATGTTTTGCCCGATTTTCAAGACACTCCGGTCTTCAAGAAGAGGTTTTAGCCGCGCGAGCACTTCTGCTTCCGGCAATTGGTCGGGCAGGAGAGTGTCGCCGCCGAAAAGATCGCCACTAGCTCCGTTCCTGTGCCGCAGCGGGATGTAGCAGGCGCGCCCCGGCCTTACGCACAAGGAGATGCCGATGAGGTCGGCCCGCATGGTTTGCAGCGAGGAGGTTTCCGTATCGACCGCGATCGCGCCCGCCTCAAACGCGGCGGTGATGTATTCGTCGATCTGTTCGAAGCTCGAAACGGTCGCATAACTTTTGGTATCGAAATCTTGGGTACGCGCTTCGGCCACGCGGGCCTCGGCGAGTTGGCCTGGGCCGGTAGCGATGCTTGGCTTTTGCGAAGGCACGCCATACCGGGCGTTTCGCTTGGGCGTCTGCGGCTCTGGGCTGTCCGCTGGGGGCGATTCTTCGCCCTTCTCCAAGGCTTCACCCCGCGCCGCGCCATTGCGGCCGCGCCAGCCAGCGAGCCCCGCAAAAGCCGGATCGGGTTCGATCATGGCCGCGTCCATCGCATAAGCGTCGGCGGCGCGCTTGGTGATGGTGGAAAATTCCATCGCCTTGAGGAAGGCGACGAGCGTCTTTCCATCCGGCGCATGAAGCGCAAGATCTTCGAGCGGCACATCGAGCGGCACGTCGCGCACAAGCGTGACGAGCTGTTTCGAGACGCGGATCAGCGCCACGCTTTCGGGATCGGTCAAGGTCTCGCGAAGTTTCGGCTGTTTGATTTCGGTTGCGCGAGCAAGCAGGGCTTCGAGATCGTCATATTCGCTGATAAGCTGGGACGCCGTCTTGGGGCCTATGCCACGTGCGCCGGGCACATTGTCGGTCGAATCGCCGGCCAGCGCCTGAACGTCGACGACTTTTTCGGGCGGCACGCCGAACTTGGCGCGAACTTCTTCGATTCCGATTCTGCGCTCTTCACGCGCGCCCTTGGCGCCGGCTTCCCCCGACGCCGGATCATACATCGCGACACCCTGGCCAACAAGCTGCATCAAATCCTTGTCGGCCGAAATGATCAAAACGCCGGCGCCACGCCGACGCGCCGCGCAGGCGTAGGTCGCAATGAGATCGTCCGCCTCATAGCGGTCCTGCTCGATGGGCGTGAGCCCGAAAGCCCGCACGGCGGCACGCATCAGCGGAAACTGCGGGATCAAATCTGGCGGCGGCTCATTACGCGTGGCCTTGTAGGGCGGGTAGAGCTCCTTACGGAAGGAGTTTTCGGATTTGTCGAAAATAATCGCGAGATGGGTCGGCTTGATCCCGGCCGCACCATCGCGCACGAACTGGAAAAGCTTGGTGCAGAAGAGTCGCACCGCTCCGGTCGGCAATCGATCGGAACGGTAATTATATTTCGCGTCCTGCCGGATCGACTGGAAATACGCGCGAAAGATGAAAGAAGATCCGTCGACCAGGAAAACATGGTCGCCGTCCTGGACTGGGCGTTCAACCGCGGACATATGGTCAATCGAAGACATCGGCGCGGCGCCTTTTCAGCTATCGACGAATGGTGTACGCAGGCGAGGACCCGTTAAGTGCGTCCTAAAGCAGCATTTCGATGCAACTATTGGTAGCCCTTATTCGTTAGATGATCCAGCCGCTCGACACCGGCGCCTTTGGCGGGGGCCATAAGGAACCGGTGGGGGTTTATACCGCGTGTTTGTGTGTCGCATGTAAATCCGGCCAAATCGTCAATTTCCACTCCAACACGTGAAAGCAGCTAAGCCTGGCACAACCCTTCACTTGCCGCGCGCCGTCGCCGCGATACAGGGCAGCCCGGGCCAAGACGTGATCGATAGAACATCCGCCGGAGCTGGATCTTGAAGCAGGACACACGATTGGATTTCGAGGCCGTTTTCAATAGCCTGCCCACACCTTGGCTGGTGATGGACCCGGATTTCACTATCATTGCCTTGAACCGGGCCTTTCTCGACGCGATCATGCGGTCGCGCGACGAGCTCATCGGGCTCCCGTTCTTCACGGCATTTCCCTTGACTGGAGATAGCCGCCACATCGTGCAAGACTCACTTGAGCGCGTCCGCGACGAGGGAGTCGTCGATGTGCTGCCAGCGGTTTCCTGCGCAGTTGCCGTCAATGGCCGGACCCAAGAACGTCTTTGGAGCTGCACCCATGTCCCGATCCTCGGCAAGGACGGGCAAGTCGCATTCCTGCTCAAGAACGCACAGGATATCTCGGAGCTTCAGGCATCGAAAGGCTTAGCGGACCTGCCTTCGGCGTCGGCGCGCGCGGGCGAGTCCGGTCCACGGGCGGGAAACATCCAGGTCCTCAATCAGTCGCTTTTGGCGACGGTCCAGCAATTGCGGTGTCTGGTCATGAAGGCCCCGAGCTTCATGTGCATTTTGCGCGGGCCAAACCTTGTTTTCGAATTGGTCAATATCGCTTTTTCGATGCTCGCCGGAGGCCGCGATCTCATCGGGAAAACATTACGCGAGGGATTGCCCGAATCCGAAGGTCAGGATTATCCCCACCTTCTGGAGAATATTTTTAAAACCGGCGAAGTTCACGTCGGGCGCAAGACGCTTATTCTTCTGCAAGACGCCCCGGATTGCGACATCGAGGAACATTACATTGATTTCGTCGCCCAGCCGATTATGGGCGCGAACGGCGAGGTAACGGGGATTTTCATCGAAGGCAACGACGTGACGGACCATGTCCGCACGGAGCAACGGCAAGCACTTCTTATTCGCGAGTTGCATCACCGGGTGAGGAACACGCTCGCCACGGTGCATGGGGTCATGACCACGACCGCGAAGGCTTCCGCGAACATCGAGGAGTTTCAGGAAGCCTTCTCCGGGCGGATCGCGTCGCTCGCCAGGACGCATGCCGTCATGACCGAGCAACTCCAGCAATCGGTTTCCTTTCAACATTTGCTGACCCAGGAGCTTGGCCCTTATTCCGACGATCAGGGCCTTCGGATACGCCTCTCGGGGCCTACCGTCGACTTGCCCTCGCAGATCGCGGTGCCGCTCGGCATGGCGGTCCACGAACTCACCACCAATGCCGTCCGGCATGGCGCCCTTGCCAAGGAGGATGGCCGGGTCGAGGTCGGCTGGAGCTTGATCGAGAAGGATGGCGAATCCGCGCTGTTCTGCGAATGGAACGAATTCGCGGGACCGCCGGTGACGCCGCGTTGCCGCAACGGATTTGGTTCGATGCTCCTCGAACGGGTGCTACCGCAGCAGATTCGGGCGGAGGTGACGGTCGATTTCGCGCCCGGGGGGTTTCGGCTGAAAATGGCGGTGCCGCTTCAAAATGGGCAATGACGTCAGCCACAGAGGTCTGCCGCGCTTCGGCGGTCATGTCCGGCTTGGTGTTTACTTGACCCTAGACAATCCGCGCTTGTCATGCTCCCGCCACATAATGGCCGCAGGCGATGTGTGGAGAAATGCTCGGGCAGATCATGCCGACGAGCCGGGAGGTTGCAGCGAAGGCCCCCTTCCCCACGATCGCCATCACCGGCGGGCTTCTCGCCAGCGAAGCGCTGCGTAATGTCACTTGAAACCGATGGTTATTTGTCGCCTGATATTAAAAACTGGGTCACGAGACACCGGGCAGAGCATGGGTCGTGGCTTGACTTGCAGATCGACTAAACCGGGCCGCTCAACGGCTGATGATAGCGTGCGGCTCCGAAATTGATGCATGTTGGGAGATACACAAAGGATTGATCGGCGAACAGAAAAGTTCCATCAGCCCGTGAGCCTCGAAGCCATGCTGTGCGAGACGTTGAACGTGCGCGCAACAGCTGCATCCGTTTTCGCTGGCCGCCTTAGATTGTCGCTGACTTTATCCTTGTCCCGATCTTGACGCAACGTAACGCCCGATTAAGTTGAGCCAAGCGCCTTAATCAAACAAGGCTGCTGCTTTTTTCGGGTTCGTCCTTGCGACGCGACTTGCGATCGAAAAATAGCGCCTGACTGATGACCGCTTTGAGGCTGTCGATGCCGAACGGCTTGGTTATGAGAAAGGCGGGCTCCGGCGGCGTCCCCGTCAAAAAACGCTCCGGATAGGCGGTAATGAAGATCACCGGCACGGAAACGGAATCGAGGATCTGATTGACCGCTTCGAGACCCGAGCTTCCGTCGGCGAGTTGAATGTCGGCGAGGATAAGACCTGGCCGTTCGCGCATAACCGCCTCGACCGCCTCGCGATGGGTGCGCGCGACATTGACGACGCGGTGCCCTTGCTCTTCGACGAGGGACTGAAGGTCGAGCGCGATGAACGGCTCGTCCTCGATGATCAATACATCGGTGCGAATTTGGTCGGCGATCTCCTTGCCCGCGGCGTCGATGAGAGACGCGGCTTCCTCGACCGTGCTGTCGAGAGCGGCCGCGACTTCGGCGGTATCGAAGCCTTCGAGCGAACTCAGAAGGAACGCGATCCGCGGACGCAATGTAATCGCATCGAGATTGCGATGCGCCCCGGCTTCGTCGCCGGTGAACGCCGCCTGATCGACATGATCGTTGACCGGCACCGTCCCCCAGACCTTGAGGAATAGGCGGTAAAGCGCCGTCCTTGGATCGGCGCATTTCGAAAACTCGGCCGGGTCGGCGACGATGGCCTCCAGCGTGGCAAGCACATATGCGTCTCCTCCAGCTTGCGTCCCCGTCAGAGCCCGCGAAAACCGGCGCAAATAGGGGATATGCGAGGCGATAGCCTGGGATATCGGCATGAAGACACCCTTTTTATTGTGCGTTATATTGCGCGATCAATCCGGCGTTCCAAATGTCCGGAAAAGTTCCCGCATGTGGAACCATCCCGCTTATCAAGCGTTTAGTCGAGCCGGTTATAACCGGTTTCCCGCGCGAGCCAAGCGTCACAAGAGGGGTCGGTCAAATCCCAATTCGGCAAACCGAAGGCATATGCGGCCCGCATGCGCCGCGGAATCAACGAAAATACTCCCCGGCAGGGGGGAATCTTCAATGAGGGCGAAACGAATGAAAATGGCCGTCGCGAGGGTGCTTCAGTGACAAAACCGACAAAACCGAGAAACCCATCGATCAAGATGGGAGGCGTAGATATCTTCGAGACCCCCGGCATGCGCCGCGAACCGGGATCCCCCGGGCCCCCGAAAGAAATTATTGGCGGGCGTTGTGCGAAGAAACCAGCGTCGAAATCCGCGATCGCGGATGAAATCGGTCTGCATTTACGCAGCGTCTACGATGACGTCTTGAGGCAACCTGTGCCGGGGCGGTTTCTTGAACTTTTGCGGCAACTCGAAAGCGCCTCACATTCCCGGTTAAGCAAGGACGGCATGTGACAGCCGCGCATAAGCAAAAAGCGGAAATCCCAGCTGCGAATGAGCCCCTGCGGGACCGCGCGGCAAGCTCGCAAATCACCGCCGACCTCCTTTCGGTCATCCCCAATCTGCGCGCTTTCGCGGTCTCCTTATGCGGCAATCTCGATCGCGCCGACGATCTCGTCCAGGAAACCTTGGTGAAAGCCTGGGGCAACATCGGCACTTTCGTCGAAGGGACTAATCTTCGCGCCTGGCTATTCACGATTTTGCGCAACATTTATTATTCGGAATATCGCAAGCGGCGGCGCGAAGTCGCCGATCCTGACGGCACCTTTGCCGCCAAGCTCGCGACGGCCCCAGCTCAAAGCGGCCATATGGACTTGCTCGACTTTCGCGCCGCGCTCCAGCAATTGCCGAGCGATCAGCGCGAAGCCTTGATTCTGATCGGCGCCTCGGGCCTGTCCTATGAAGAAGCGGCGGGGATTTGCGGCTGCGCGATCGGGACCATGAAAAGCCGCGTCAATCGCGCCAGAAGCCGTCTCGCCGATATGTTGTCGATCGGTTCCGGTATGGAATTCGGACATGATGGCGAGTGGCAGGCAATCGAGCTCGCCGGTCAGCGCTTTGTGCGCGGCGACGGCGAGTGACAGCGCCTAGTTATGTCCTCGCGCCGCCCCGCGCTTAAATTGCCTTTGCGAGCGGCGGCGGAGAATTGCGCGGATGAACGTTGACAAGACGCGGATCGAGACCGAAAGATTCGGGCTGGTCGAGGTGCCCGCCGCGGATTACTGGGGCGCGCAGACGCAACGCTCCCTCGTCCATTTCGCGATCGGCTCGCAAACCATGCCGTTGGCGATCGTTCGTGCCTTGGCGATGGTCAAGCGCGCTAGCGCCGCGGTCAATCGCGATCTCGGGCTTTTGGCCCCCGGTTTATGTTCCGCGATCGCCGCCGCCGCCCGCGAGATCGAAACCGGGCGTCTCGATGCCGAATTTCCCTTGCGGGTCTGGCAGACAGGGTCCGGAACACAAACCAATATGAATGCCAATGAGGTCCTTGCCAATCGCGCAAATGAAATACACGGCGCCGCGCGCGGCGCAAAACAGCCGGTGCATCCAAACGATCACGTCAATCTCGGACAATCCTCGAACGAATGTTTTCCCAAAACTTAAGGGAAGAGGCGCTTGCCACGAAGCTCGTCGGCGCCGCGGAGTTCGATGCACTGGTTCGCCCGGAAGCCATGCTGGCGCCCGGCGATTGACCTCAATTTGGCAGCCAGCCGAAGTAAACGCAGACGAACAAGAAGATACCCATCAAGCCCCGGTAGACGACAAAGGGCCAGGCCGAGAATCGTTCGAGAATCCGCAACAAGCCCCAGATCGCGGCAAAGGCCGAAAGCGACGCGATCAAGAGGCCAAACCCCAGGATCGACCAGCCATGCGCTTCGAGATGCGCCTTGTGCAGTTCCCACATTTCCTTCACCCCGGCGGCGGCGATGGCCGGCAGCCCGAGCAGAAACGAAAAGCGTGCCGCTTCCGCGCGCTCGAGATCCAAGAACAAGGCCGCGGTCAGCGTCGCGCCTGACCGGGAGACTCCGGGAATGAGCGCTCCGATCTGGGCAAGCCCAATGACCATCGCGTCTTTCAAAGTAGCGTCTTCGAGGGTCCGTTTATGCCTTGAGTAAATTTCGGCGAGCGCCAGAAGCGCGGCCATGACGACGCAGGCGATGGCGATGACGGTGAGGCTGCGCAAAGGCGAATGACAGGCGTTGAGGAGGGGTGCCAACAATAGACCGGCGGCGACGATCGGGAGCGTGGCAAGACCAATCCATACGGCGAAACGGAAATTCCAATCCTGGAAATCGCGGCGGCGCGTGGCGCGGAGCGCGCCGGACGCGATGCCGCTTACATCGGCCCAAAAATAGCTGACCACGGCGGCGAGCGCCGCGACCTGCATCGCGGCCGAAAACGCCGATCCCGGATCCTGCCAGCCGAGGAAAGCCGGGATGATCCGCATATGCGCCGTGGAGGAAATCGGCAACAGCTCGGTAATGCCTTGAACGATGCCGAGAAAGCCAACTTTGCCGTAGCCAAGAGCGACAAAGCCGGTATCGAGTCCTTCGGTGCAAGCAACGGCCATGATTTAATCTTCCTGGAGTTTGCGGGCGCGGCAAGCCCAACTTGCCCAGATTCGTCCAAAAAGATCAATGGCGCCCCTCTCTCGAATATGCCGCATGTAGGTGTCCTTGCTTATCGAGTCATTAACACTCTTCGGGCGCGGCGCTATCATTCGCCGCGACAAATGCGCAAATCCGGTGAATCGTTTCCGCGTCGAGCAGAAGCGGGGCGTGGCCTTGACCCTCGACGATATGGACCTCCGCGCCCGGATGGCGGGCCACCATTTCTTTAAGTGTTTCGACCGAGAGCAGATCGGAATTCGCGCCCCTCAGGATGAGCAAGGGCACGGCGCGCAAACCGTCGAATTGCGGCCAGAGTGTTTGAAGCGGCTGTTCGAGATCGAAGCTTTCGAGCGCCTTCATCAGATTGCGATCGTAGCGCTGGCCAATGCGCCCCACCGCATCGGTGAAGGTTATTCTGGCGTAAGTTTCCCAATCGGCCTCGCTTAGACCGTTGAACTGCTCGCTCATCGTTTCCTTGAGGAGATCGACGGCATCCGGCACCGAACGCGGCTCGGGCAGCTTGCCGACATAGCCGCGGATGCGGGCCATGCCGCGCGGCTCCAGAACCGGGCCAATGTCGTTCAAGACGGCGCCGGCAATGACCGCCGGGCGGGTCGCGGACAGCAGCATCGTGTGCAAGCCGCCGCGCGAGGTGCCGATGAAGATCGCGGCGTCGATCTCCATGGCGGCGAGAACCGCCAGCACATCGGCGTTTTCAATTCCGAGACTGTAATTCTTCCAGTTCCGATCATAACCGGAAAGGCCGCGGCCGCGATAATCGAGGGCCAGCACCCGCCGCTTGGCTCCTTTCAGACCGGCGGCGAGCGCGCTCGCCAAGCGGCCGAAATCCGCCGAATCGCGCGTGAGCCCAGCCAAGCAGACGACAGGGACGCCGGGATCGAGCATCGAGCCATATTCGCGAACGTGAAGTTTCAACCCATCCGGCGCGGCGTAAAAACGGCTCTTAAAGGGAAGCTCCACTACGCTCATGCAATCACCCCTGCCCCGCTCGCGTCCCGGCAAAGATTGAAATGATTTGTTAATCAACCGGACAACCCAAAGGAACTTAACTCAAATCCTATTGTTACAAGACGATGCAAGCAAAACCAGCAAACTCGCGCGGTGTCGTCCTCATCGTCGAGGACGAGCCCTTTGTGCGTCTGATGGGTGCGGACCTTCTCGCCGAGGCTGGTTTCGAGGTTTTGGAGGCGCGCAATGCCTGCGAAGCCTTGCGGATACTCGAAGCAACCCCAGAGGTACGCGTCGTCTTCTCGGATGTCGATATGCCAGGCCCCCTTGATGGCCTGGGCCTCGCGCGCCATATTTGCCAGCACTGGCCGGGCATCGGAATTGTCCTCACCTCCGGCCATCGTATCCGCGCGGAGACGATTCCGCGCGAAGGCAGGTTCCTGGCAAAACCTTACGACGGCCAGGCCTTGGTGCGTCACATTGAGGAAATTGTGAATCCATAGACGATACCGCGCAGCGCCGGCCGCGGAAGCCGCCCCGGCGATTTTGCCGCAAGGCCCTGACCAGGGCGTTATGCCGCGCGCGATAGCGAGCTCATATCGATTGAAAAGCGGTACTTCACATCACTGCGCAATATCCGCTCGTAGGCTTCGTTGATCTTCTGGATCGGAATCACCTCCACGTCGGCGGTGATATTGTGCTCGGCGCAGAAATCGAGCATCTCCTGCGTCTCCTTTCGAGACGATCGTCCAGCCACGGTAACGTCGCTGGCGACGGTCTCGTAGCGCAATTCGGCACTGGTCTGCGCCCGCGGCATATTCTGGAGTTCTGGCAAGACGCAGACTCCATTCTTCGAACCGTCATGTGCGACCCTATATCTGCCGTTCGCTACATGGCGCGGTGGACCGGTGCTCTGTGGCGGTGGAGGCCCATTTAACACCGCCGAACGATGCCTGCTCGGAACGTTGGAATAGGGCCAGCCATGTCGTATTGCAAAGCGCTGAAGGCATTCAAAATCTGAGCGCAACGGGCTTACGTAAGATAAAGCAGCATGATGCTTTGTTGGTCAGCTCCCATTCGACCACGGCAATTAGGGAAAAAACGCCGATAATCAAAGTTACCTGTTTCCGCGAATAGATTTGGGTGGCCGACGCCCAAGGATCCAATATCTCTCCGGACGGACACTAACACGCCGACGCCTGAGGGTTAAAGGCGGCGCCGGCGATGTCGTGCGTCATTCCACGATCCAAAGTAGATCAGTGTGACTTCGTCGTACGCCACCACTTCCTCGTACGCCACGCGGCGCGGCGCTTGCGACGGCCTTGCGCCATCTTGCGCCGATAATGTTGACGCGCGCCCCCCCCTCGATGGAGAGCTACCTCCCCGCCAGGGCCGGGACTCGTTGGCTGGGCTTCGGCCTCCGACGGCACGACGACGGCCGCCGAGGGTGCAGCAATAACTCCGGCGGCTAAAAGACTCTTTACGAGAGAGCCTAAAAGAGAGCGTCGAGACAGCATTTTTTTGTTATCCTTCTAGGTTGAATGGCCGATCACAAAACAGATTGTGACAAGGATGGCCATTTTCATCGTCCGGAAAACGCCATGTTTAGCTATTGACCGGTACGCCGATGCTCACGTCGCATGTGGCGGTGCGTGCGCCGCTCTTCACGTCGCATGTGGCGGTGCGTGCGCCGCGCTACACGTCGCATGTGGCGGTGCGTGCGCCGCTCTACACGTCGCATGTGGCGGCCTGCACGCCGCGCCGCGCGCCGCGTCATCCCAACCGTCTGGGCCTCAGCATCTGACACCGTTAGGATCGTGGGCGGAACTGCGAGGATTAATGCGGCTAGTCCTAGAAGGGAAAACGCCCTTCGGCGGGAGATCATTTCCGATTTGATTTTTTCACTCATACCCAACCTCCCCTAATCTGAAATATCGCGCGGCACCTGCCGCCGGCAGGTAGATCACGACTCGACCATTATGCATCGCGTTCCAATTACGTGTCAATGCCATGCCCTGGCTCAACCGCCCATAGCCGCAAATCAATCGAGCAAATTGATCGGGTTCAAGGCAAAAACGGATGTCTCGATGTCGTCAATCGACATCGACATGTTAACGAGCGATCGCAAGAAGCCTCACCACGGAGGCCCCAATTTATGAGACCACAGATATCGCATCGCAGCAAGAATTATACGCTGCGGTGCAAAGCGGATTGGCTCGCCATTTCCTCCGACAACTCTTACGCCAATCATGCTATCGGCGTCGTATGTCGGATGCTATCATGACAGTGCAATAATTGTTAGGGTACTGAGGGGCGAGTCCATACCAAACGATCGCGCGTCCGGCGCTGGGGGCGTCCTTTGGAGCGAACCCTCGCTCGCATCAGAAGATCGAAAGGCGGGAGAGCAGGACGATGAGCAATGAGCAAGCCGTTGTGAGAATTGTCACGGACGCTGCACGGAATCGATTCATTATAGCTGTTTTCGCCGTGGTTCTCGTTTCCGCCGCTCTTTATTTTGGCCGCATCGTGTTAGAGCCGGTCGCCTTCGTGCTGTTCACCATGGCGCTTGTCGAGCCTTTCCAGAAGGCGGCAGAAGTCAGGTTTGGGAAGCCGATTGCGCTCATCCTCACTATTATTTTGACACTTCTTTTCCTCTCGATTCTCGTATGGGCAATTGTCTGGAGTATTAGTGATATTGTTGCTTGGGGCTTGGCAAATGCGGAACGGTTCCAATCCCTGTACATGCGAACAACGCATTGGCTTGAAGGGCATGATCTTATTGCAGGTGATTTAGAAAATCTGAAGCCGTCATCTTTTGTTGGGGTGTTCCGGGCCATTGCGGGTTACGTCAATTATTTTCTTGGCTTTGCTCTCATGGTACTTTTATTTTTGATGTTCGGTCTTGCTGAAATGGGTGATTTCAGACTCAAGCTTGCAGCGCTCGACACGAAATTAAGCGGCTGGAGCTTGTTGGAAACGAGCGGCCAAATCGCCGAGAAAATCCGGAAATACATGCTCATACGCACCCTGGCGAGTGTCGCGACGGGCTTGGCGGTCTTTCTCTTCACCCTTGGGATAGGGCTCGACCTCGCGATCGCATGGGGCGTTATTTCGTTTGTGTTGAACTACATTCCGTATGTTGGCCCACTCGTGGCCGTCATCCTTCCCGTGATTTTCGCGACTGCGCAATTCGAGTCCTGGCAGATGGCGGCATTCATTTTCGGAAGTTTGTACCTGATCCAATTCGTGATCGGCAACTACCTGGAGCCATTGCTGACAGGCACTGCTCTTGCAATCTCACCCTTCGTGATGCTGGTCGCGTTTTTAATTTGGGATTTTCTATGGGGCATGCCCGGGGCTTTTATCGGCCTCCCCATAACCATCGCGCTTTTTACGATCTGGGAACAGAATCCGTCGACGCGTTGGATCGCAGACCTCATGTCAACATCTGGCGCTGCTTCCGACACTCAATCGGCAAAGACCAGTGGAGTCTGAGGTCAATACCGCTGATGTTGCACCGCGCCTTTCATTGAGACCGCGATTGACACTGGCGACAAGCGCACGCTAGTATAGAGGATGAGGTTTGGGCCCGTTGATGGCTGGTTATCCTAAATTGGATTGTCGATGGGAGAACGCAGATTGACGCAAGATACAATTGATCCTCCGGACCATCCCGGCATAATGGGCTTTTTGCGGCGGAAGTTGCCTTACGTCGCCGTTTTAGCGCTGGCAATTTTTGGCGTGGCGTATACCAATATGTCGCACCAGCCACTCAATGGCTATTGGGAGTTTTTGGCTGTGGCCATCGGGGTTGTCTGCGTCGCCACGGGGTGGCCGCGCGCTCCCGACAGGCATGCTCGCCTCCGGCTGATGTGGACGCAGGCCGCCCATTGGGTGACTTTCTTGATTACCATGAACCTCGTGCAAATGCCTGGTTTTCAGAGATTGCTGCCGGTCCCGGCGACCAGTCTGGTGCTTCTAATGTTGCTGGCGCTCGGTACTTTTCTCGCGGGAATCAATCTTCTTTCCGTGCAAATCTGCTTTCTTGGCCTCGCCATGGCTCTTGCCGTGCCGGCGATCGCATGGCTGAAACAGTCCGCCCTCTTTTTGCTCTTGGCCGTGGTGCTTCTCATCGGGCTTGGCATCACCTTCTGGCCTCGCAGGAGCAAGAACTACACCGCGTAAGTGCCTGTGAGCATGATACGCCAGGCTCCCCCACGAGAATATGATGGACAACTCTCCGGTAACCGGCAAACCGCACGGGCGCGCCGAGCGCCTGGTGGAGCGGACGATATTCGCCAGCCGCTGGCTGCTGGCGCCCTTCTATCTCGGTCTCGCCGTCAGCTTGGTCGTGTTGCTGATTAAGTTTGGCCAGAAGATTGTCAAGCTTGTTACATACTCTCTCTTTTCCAGCGGCAATGACGTCATTCCGGTCGTTTTGTCTCTGATTGATCTCTCCTTAATAGCCAACTTAATGCTGATCGTGATGTTCAGTGGTTACGAGAACTTCGTATCGCGCTTCGAACTCGACGATCATAAATACAAGCCAGCCTGGATGGGTCATGTCGGCTTTGGAGATCTCAAGATTAAGCTCTTGACTTCGATTGTCGCCATTTCGGCCGTCCACTTGCTGGAGAGTTTTATGAATATCGATCAGACAAGCGATCGCGAGCTCGAATGGAGCTTAGGAATTCAAATTACACTCGTCCTTACGGGAGTCCTGCTGGCGATCATGAACCGCGTTTCCGGGCAAGGGCAGCATTAGGCCTCATCCCTCCTGATTTTTGTACGCCACCTGGATTGGAGCATGCCGATCGATCGGACCCCGCCATTTCGCGCGGCCTGTGCGTTTTCCGCCTTATAATTTCCGATTCCCTGTTTTTATAGGACAAAAAGCGCTCTAAAATGACCCGAAAGCGCTTCCCAACCCAATCACCGCGCCGAGCGCTAAAAGTCCACCGACAATCGACACCATGCGAAATAACTTTCGCGATGGGTCGAGTTGCAGACCGCGAGCAGTGTGACTACGGCGCCGTTGTGCGGCAGGCTGTCGAGCGTACCCGCGCCGATGACCGCAACGCGGTGCAGCAGCCCCGGGTCGATGCCCTGCTCACCGGCAATGCGCAAATAGGTACTGCCGAGTGCGTCGAGCGCGATCGTCAGTCCACCGGATGCCGAACCGGTCAGAGAAGCGAGCACATTTGTTGCGACCGCCAGCGACACCAAAGGACCCCCCTCGATCGACAGCACCCAATCGCGCACCATAGCAAAGGCGGGAAGAGCGGCGACGACCGAGCCAAAGCCGACAAGGCTGGCGACGCTCAACGCCGGCAATGCGGCGGCATTGGCGCCGGCGTCCATGCTTTCGCGCAGGGCGGGCAGACGCCGGAAGTTGACCGCGACGAGCGCGACGATGGCGGCCGCGAGCGCGGTCGCAACCGCCCACACGCCCCCGACTGCGGATAGGGACGTCGAGCCCCAAGCCTCATCAGCGAGATAGGACGCATCGAGACGAGGCAATATGAACAGCGACATCACGAGATTGACCGTGATGACGATGGCCAGCGGCAATACGGCGAGGGCAATGGATGGAGCCGCATCGCTTTGATGGCCGTGGCTGACTTCTGCTGGATCGAATGTGCTGGCGGTTGTGGCGCGCTCGCGGACGATTAGGTCCTGCGCTGCATCCTGGGCGGGAGTCGCCGCCCCATAGCCTTCGCCCTTGCCGCGAGCCTTAGCCTCGGCGCGGGCGAGCCACAAAAGCCCGAACCCGGGCATGATGGCCGAGGCGATGATGCCAAGGCCCGGCGCCGCGAAGGGCGTGGAACCGAAAAACGGCATCGGGATCGCATTCTGGATCGCCGGTGTTCCGGGCAGTGCCGACATGGTGAAGGTCGATGTGCCGAGCGCGATCGCCGCGGGCATCAGCCGCTTCGGAATCCCAGCTGCGCGAAACAGTTCATGCGCCATTGGGGCAAGGACGAAGAAGGCGACAAAAAGGCTGACGCCGCCATAAGTGACAAGGGCACCGGCGAGCACGACCGCGAGCACGGCGCGCCGTGGACCGAGACGCTCGGTCATGAAGTTGGCGATGGTCGTCACGGAGCCGCTGTCTTCCATCAGCTTGCCGAACAGGGCACCGAGGAGAAAAATCGGGAAGAACTGCATGATGAAGCGCGCGGCGCTCCCCATGAAAGTTTGCGTCCAGTGGGCGAGCAGCGGCTCGCCAGCCAATCCGGCCGCGAGGACGGCGGCGGCGGGAGCGAGCAGAAGAATGCTCCAGCCGCGATAGGCGAGCCAGATCAGAAGGCCGAGAGCGACCAGAATGCCGACAAGCCCCATGCGTCAGACCTGTTCCAACAAAGCATCAATATTGAGGGTGGAGCGGCTCCCGAGGTCCATTGCATGGGTCTCCAAAAAGACTTGCGCCGATCTTCGCCCTTCATCGTGTAGCAGCGAGAAGAATTCCCATTCCGCGTTGAGCTTGGAGGAGGCGCCGAGCTCCGTCATCATCTCGCTCGCGACGCGGTGGATGCGCATGCCGGCCCATTGGCCGCCTTCGCTGTCACCCGGATTGGCGACGTGCCGGAGAAGACCGATCATGCGCAGCTCCTTCAGCAGAACGGCGTTGAAGGACACTTCATTCAGCCGGTTCAGAATCTCGGAGGCGGAGCGCGGCGATTCTTTACGCTCGATTGGATTGATCTGAACGAGGATGGTGTCTTGCGATGTGCACTCGCGAATGAGAGGCGTGATCGTGGGATTGCCGGAATAGCCTCCGTCCCAGTAAGGCTCGCCGTCAATCTCTATCGCCTGAAACATGGTGGGCAGACAGGCCGAGGCGAGAAGTACGTCCGGCGTAATCGCGTTATTCTTGAACACGTGGCCGCGGCCGGTCCGGACATTGGTGGCGGTGATAAAGAGTTTTATGGGCGATCGCGGCAGCCGCTCGAAATCGATGGTCTCGGCCAGAATGGCGCGCAAGGGATTGTTGCCCATCGGATTCAAGTCATAGGGTGATACCAGGCGGGACAGGAGATCCATGCCGACATAGATGGGCGAAGAATCCAGTGTCCAGCGGCCGAGGAGCACATCGAGCGGCCCGCGCCGGAACGGGCTGAAGCGGGCCGCATCGGAGACGCGGCGCCAGAAACTCTCGAGGGCCGTCCGGGCGCCCGCGGCGCCGCCTTTCACGTAGCCATCGACCAGTACCGCGGCATTCATGGCTCCCGCCGACGTGCCGGAAATTCCGTCGATTCCAAGCCAAGGTTCCTCGAGCAGACGGTCGAGCACGCCCCAGGTAAATGCGCCATGCGAGCCGCCGCCCTGTAGGGCAAGATCGACGAGAATGGGGTCGCGTGTAAAGGGGATCTTGGCCGCTTCTATGGGCATCTAAGCTCGCGGAATTCATCGGAACGAAGGTTCACGATCCAGATATTCTAAGCCACGGATACGCGAGCGTCACGAATTTTCGCCCGTGAAACGCGGAAGCCGAAGCAAGTATTGCTCTCAAGCTTCCATTTATGATGACGCGCGGGTTCGTGTTCGCTGGTGGCAGCGGCCGGCAGCATATTTGCGCCGTGATGCTGTTTGCCCGTCGCCAGATATCTATCGATGCATCCAGCGGCGCGTGGCGAAACCACTGACACAAGCCATGATATCCTATATTATGCGATTCCGCCCTGGACTTCAGCGCCGCCGACGCTAAATTCAAAGTGTTACATGACTGTGTGATAAGATCATGTACGCCGGGGGAACCCCCATGACAGCCATTGATCGCCGTGCGGATTTAAGGGTTTTACTGGGCGGGGGCCGTAGTTGCCACCGTCGGTGTGGCCATGCTGCCTGATGCAGCCGAATCCGCCCCACTTACGATTAGCAAAAGTCTTCCTGCCTCGACAGAATCCCTCGTCGAGGAAGCGGTCGTCGTTGTGCGCCACCGCCGCCGCTGGGTGTGCTGGTGGCACCGGGGGCGTCGAATCTGCGGATGGCGCTGGTTCTGAAGATCCGCCGAGGGGGGCTCCATGGGTCGCTTTCCGCGACCCATGGTACAAGACGAATGAGAAATGCGGCACTCATAGCGGAGCATCATGCGCATTTCGCGCGCGAGCGATCGGTGCCGTGTACGAGCTTGGATGGCGGCGCATAGTGCTCCGCGATCCGGCCCAGATGAAAGTAGGGAGACTTCCAATGTCCGATCTCGTCGTTATTGTCTATCCGACCCTGGAAAAGGCGGAAGAGGTGCGAACGCGCCTGTTCGAGCTGCAGAGGGAATATATCATCAAGCTCGCGGATGCGGTCATCGCCACCAAATCCGTCAATGGTCAGGTCCAGTTGCACCAAGTCGTCAACACAACGGCGTCCGGCGCGGTGCGGGGCACTTTCTGGGGTTTGCTGATCGGGGTTCTTTTCCTTAATCCGCTTCTTGGCGCGGCTATGGGAGCAGCGGGCGGTGCGCTCGGCGGCGCGCTGACGGACTTCGGCATCAATGACCAGTTCATGAAGCAACTCGCCGAAAGCATCCATCCCGGTGAATCTGCCTTGTTTGTGCTTATCAGGGAGATGACGGCGGACAAGGTGGTCGAGCAGATCAAGCACTATGGCGGTGTCGTGCTGAAGACCTCCCTCGCTGACGCGAAGGAACAGGCGCTTCGCCACGCTCTCGCCAGCGCCGTGGAGTCCGATCCGGCCGCGCCCTGACCGAGAGCCCGAACGTCAAGACATCAAGGCGGCGGCGTTGCCGCCTTGATTGGCGTGGCGGGAATGCCCTCTTCAATTCTCGCAATCATGTAAGGGAAAAAGGGGTTTGAGGACATGCGAAGCAACGCATCCAAGCTGATGATTAGCGTGCCCCGCTCGCCGCGCGGAGCAACGGCGCCGAGGTTGACACCGAAGTTCTCGGCAGGATCTGGCTGCATTCCATAAAGCGAATCGCTGATTGGAAACGGCAGGGCGACATGCGAGAGCGAGTAGACGCCAGGTGGATAGGACAGCCCCAAAGCACGTGATTGTTCCGTAACGGTGCCTGCCTCGGTCACGCGCTCGACTTCCTCGCTGCTGTCGGGGTTCGCATTGGCGATGATCGTCGTTCTGAACAGCCGCGGCGGCACTGGCAGTAGACGCGTCAAGGCTGTGTCCGAGGCGGTCCGTAAAAGTTGGCCAACCTTGGCGTTCCGATTCAGGTCGAACAGCACGATCTCGCTGCCATTCGATGGCAGCTGGGCATACAGGGCATTAACGATTGCACGCGTGCTGACGGTAAAGTCGATGACGGATTGGAAAGTCAGGAGCGGCGCCAGGCGATCCAAGCGTCCTTCCCGGGCAAGGCGCGTGATCTGCTGCTGCAGCGCGTTGCTCAGGAGATAGGACTGGTGTGCGCCATTCACCGGAAACGAATTATATTTGAACGGATTGAATTCCGGCAACACACTGAGCCAAGCGGCCTTCGCAAAAGCCGGAATTATCGATGGCAAGCCAGCAAGTCCAGCGAAGCGCGCAATTTGCCTGATTCCGATCATCGGCGAGATGAGCACGAGGCGGTCCGGCCGCGCCAGCTTCGGATCCTCGAGGGCGTCGAGCGCATATTTCAACGCGAGTGTGCCGCCAGTGGAGAAGCCGATCATATGCAATGGGAGCGATGGTCCGATGCGCCGTTTTGCTTCTCTGACAGCGAGCCGCGTTGCTGCCATCCAGTCTTGCCACTCGACGTCGGTAAGAGCGCCCGGAACGGTGCCGTGAGCAGGCAACCGGATTGCGATCGAGACATAGCCATGTTCGAGATAGCGCCGGGCGAGATGGCGTAAACTATAAGGAGAATCCGTCAGCCCATGCAAAAACACCACGGCTCCGGCCGGCGGTCCGTCGGGTTCGAGCACATAGGATCTGTTCCAATCTTGCGAAAAGCTTTCCGGATTGACGGGGCTCCCCTCGAAATAGCGATTGACCGGAATGCGCTCGTCCGCATCGAGCTTTTGGCTCACTTCATGCAGCACATCCGCGAAAATCTTGTCTTCAGCCCTGAGATAATCGGCCCAACTCGCCCCATCGATAATATTGGCATTCATCTCATGCGGCACGAAGGTGTGCCACGGCTTGAGAGGCGCTCCGCTTTGCGAAATGTAGACCCGGACAGCGAACAGTGTCACGATGACCACGGCGAGCAGCAGTGCGGTCCGCTTTAAGAGCTTCATCAATCGGCCACGCACGGTCCCGATTCTCCCACTCCAATCATGGACGCCGAAGTTCTTGGCCGTATCCGGCTACAATCCAAAAAGCGAATCGCTAATTGGAAATCCTGAGTTCTGACGCGATGGACAACTCTACCTGCAGGGGAAAAAACCGGCGCGCGAGTTCTTCGCGAAACCAAGTCTCAGAGCTTGGCCTGAGCCTTGAGAAGGGCCTCGGGCGATGTTGGCTCGGTCTCGCCCAAACGAACCCGGTAAACGCTGAGATTTTCGATCACTCGCTGGACGTAATTGCGGGTTTCGGTGAACGGAATCCGCTCGACCCAGTCGATGGGATCGACGCCGGGTTTGCGTGGGTCGCCATAGGCGTCGATCCACTCCTTGACCCTCTTGCCGCCGGCATTATAGGCGGCAAAGGTCAGAATGTACGAGCCCTTCTGCTCGGCCATGAGCTCGCCAAGATGACGTGCCGCGAGCTGGGCATTGAATGCCGCGTCGGTGAGGAGCCGCTTTGGGTCGAAGGCGACGCCCGCATGGTCGGCGGTCCGTCTCGCGGTCGACAGAATCATCTGCATCAAACCTTTGGCTCCGGCCGACGAGACGGCGGATGGCTCGAAGGCGCTTTCCTGACGCGCGACCGAATAGACCACCGGCGGCGCGGCGGAATTTTGCAAAGGCTCGAAGGCAGGCACGCCATAGTCCGGGAAGGCCAGCGCATCGATCGGCATGCCGCGCTGGCTTACGATCTTGCCGAAGCTAAGTGAAAGGTGCGCGTCGCGCTGCTTTGCAACGAGGCTCGCCAAGGCCGCCACTTGGGTTTCATCGGCAAGGTGACGCGCAGCTTCGATGACAAGCGGAGCCGCCAAATCCTTTTCGCCGGCGGCGTAAAGAAGTTCGATCACCTTGATCGCGTCGTCGCGGTCCTCTCCCTTCGCCTCGTTGGCGATGGAACGGACCGCCAGCGTTGTCAGCCCAAGTTTTCCGCGTGCGAGCTGGCCGTAATAGGTTGTCTGATGAACCGCCGCCTGCTCGTAGAACGCGCGGGCCGCCGTCGCGGCGCCGTCCGCGAAGGTTACCTCGGCGGTGCGGCCCTGCCAATAAGCCGCTCGCGCCCGGGACATTGGTGTCTCGGCGAGCTTGGCTAAGGCGGCGAAATGCGCCGCCGCGCGCACCGGGTCGGCAAGGAAGCGCAGCGCGATCCAGCCGGCATGAAATTCGGCCTCGATCCGCATTTCGCGCGACACCGCGGAATGATCGGCGCACAGCTTGTAGGCGATCATCGCGTCGTTTTGATCGAGGAGTTTTCTGGCGAGAAGCCGGCGTTCGATCCACCATTCGTCGCCGTCGACGAGCCGCGAGGGATCGCGTGGGGCGGCCAACATTATGTCGGCCGCCGCGCGGATTTTTCCGGCGTGGCGCAGTTTGTGGATCTTCGCGAAAAGAAAGCCCGGGTCGGTGCGAAGGGCCAAGGGAACCGCGGCGAGAAGCTTGTCGCTCGGCCCTTCGTTGATCACGGCGGCGCGTGCCTTGGCGAGCGCCAGAACATCGGGCCCGGCCAAGGTGGCGGCGCGAAATGCCCCCGCGATTTGCTCCTTGTAAAGCAAACGATCAGCACGAAACTTATGGTCGGCTCTCTCCAAATAGGCGTTGAAATCCGTTTTCACCTTCGCTTCGAGCTGGGGGTTGAGGTCGGCGTCGCGCCACACGGCGCGGACCAGCGCGGCCGCTTCGCTCGTCTTGCCGTCCTCGGTCATAATGCGCGCAAGAGCGAGTTTGCCCGCCGGAGTCTCGGGATCCGCGCCGCTGAAAAACGTCTTGACGAGCGCGCTGCTTTTGCGATCGCCGAAGAGGGCTTCCTCGCTGCGCTTCTTCAGCCAGTCGAGCGCGGGCCAGACTGGATGCGCCTGCATGAAGGCCTGCAATCGCTCGAAGCCGGTTTCACGCGGAAAGCTCCGCAGCGCGATCCATTCAAGGGCCGTCTTGACAATTTTGTCTTTTGCGGTTGCCGCCGCGCTGTCGCCTCGCGCAAGGTCGTCGGCCTTATAAAACGCGATCGCCTCGGCAAGGCCGGTCAGGTCGCGTTCTTGTTGCGACGTGAAGTCCGGCGAGAGCACGCCAGCTTGCGGTGCCGCCTGGGCGACAGACTTGGCGCGATCGCCCTCGCTCGAACGAGCCGCATCGCTGGGAGACGCTGGTCCCGTGGAATCGCGCTCCGGGGCGAGAGGGAGGGAAATGGACGACGGCTTCTCGCGGCGACCGGCCACGAAGCGCGAGTGTTGCCCCGCGGTCCATCCCGCGGCGAGGGCACAAATCGCTACAGCGCCGATTCCCGGGATGCGCCCGAAACGAAATTGCTTTGCGAGCATGGTTCATCCAATCCTACAAGGCGGCGCGGAAACGAACAGACCTGAACCATTCTTTCTTAACAAATGGTAAATGAAGCCTCTCCGTCACGCCGCCGCCATGACTGCCGGAAAGCGCCGGACTTGGCGGAATGGCGGTCCGGTCTCGACAAAAGAGGCCTTTTCGAGAGCTGATTCAGAGATTATGTCTCAAAGTTGCGTCCATGCCTTGCGTTAGTTTACTAGAACCCGAAATTGCGGCGTCACTTGGACGGAACTTCGAAAAGGCAAAACTGTGGCATTTGGGAGACAGACGGCTTTCAAGGGTTCGATCACCGCGCTTGTCACGCCATTTCAAGATGGGCACTTCGACGAGGATCGTTTCCGTGCCCTCGTCGATTGGCAGATCGTCAACGGCACACATGGTCTCGTGCCGGTTGGAACGACGGGAGAAAGTCCCACTCTGTCGCACGAGGAGCATCGCAAGGTCATTGGGGCCTGCATCGGCGAGGCCAAGGGGCGGGTTCCGGTTATCGCTGGCGCAGGCTCGAACAATACCCAGGAAGCGATCGAACTTTCGCGTTTCGCCGAAGGCGCGGGCGCCGATGGCCTTCTGATCGTCACGCCCTATTACAACAAGCCGTCGCAGGAGGGTCTTTTTCGCCATTTCAAGGCGGTCAACGATGTGGTCGGCATTCCAATCCTCATCTACAATATTCCGCCGCGTTCGGTCGTCGATATGTCGACCGACACCATGCAACGGCTTTATGAGCTGAAAAACATCGCCGGTGTCAAGGATGCGACGGGCAATGTCGCCCGCACGGCACTGCAGCGCCACGCGCTCGGCCCGGATTTCATCCAGCTTTCGGGCGAGGACATGACGGCGCTCGCGGTGATGGCGCATGGCGGTCATGGTTGTATATCAGTGACATCAAACGTCGCGCCAAAACTCTGCGCGCAGATGCAGGAGGCTTGCCTTGCCGGCGATTTTTCGGCGGCCTTGAAACTGCATGACCGTTTGGCCCCCCTGCACGCGGCGTTGTTTGTTGAGCCCAGCCCGGCAGGGCCTAAATTTGCTCTCTCCGTACTTGGCAAAATTTTGGGCGAAATACGGCTCCCCATGCTGCCCGCCTCTGAGACCGCTCAAGCCGCGATCAAAGCGGCGATGATCCAGGCCGGGCTTGTTCATGTGTGACAGACTTTTGTTGTGCGAGGCTGACAGACCGTTTCAAATGCCTCGCCCCCATCCTGAGCGAACGGAAGCCCGAGATTCCATTGCGAGCGGAGCGGTTCGCATTGCGAACGCGATGGAAGCGGGCGACTGGAGAGAGGCCTGCAAGGCCGTCTCGAAGGGCGAGGGCTCGGAGCGGGGCGCTTTTGAAACAGACGCGGGGTGTTAAGTGGCGGCCAAGCCAGAGCGCCCGCGCAAAATCGCCGCGGACAACCGGCGGGCGCGGTACAATTACGAAATCGGCGAGACTTTCGAGGCTGGGCTGATGCTGACCGGCACTGAGGTAAAATCCCTGCGCGCCGGCAAGGCCACCATCGCGGAAAGCTATGCGAGCGTCGATCCAGCCGGCGAGGTTTTTCTCGTCAACGCGAATATTCCGGAATATTTGCAAGCTAACCGCTTCAACCATCAGCCGAAGCGGCCGCGAAAACTGCTATTGAAATCGCGGGAGATCGCCAAGCTCGCGCAGGCCACTGAACGCCAGGGCATGACGATCGTGCCGCTAAAAATCTACTTCAACGAAAAGGGCAGGGCGAAAATCGAGATCGCGCTCGCCCGCGGCAAGCAATTGCACGACAAGCGCGAGACCGAAAAGGCGCGCGATTGGAACCGCGAAAAGGGGCGGCTTCTCAGGGAGAAAGGGTGATCTTTGTTTATAAATGGAGACCAAAGACCAAATGGCGGGCTTTCAGTCGCTGACCGCAAGCCAGCGCAGTCAGCTCATGGCTCGTACAGCCCTGCAATCGGATCGTCATTTAGGATAAGTTTTCCGACAGACTGGAAAGATGACGAGATGTATGATTCTAATTGGAGCGACCTAGGTAAAAAGCCTGATCGTTTTGAGAAATAGATTACGATAAGATTTAAGCGTCCATTTGGCGCAGAAATATGCCGTCATCTACGGCCGCTGTAGTATTAAGGGGGCTTCTGCTGATTAGCGTGCCGCGATTAAGCTTTGCGGAGGGTACTGCCGCGCAGAGAAAGGCGTGCAAGCCCGATGTGATACGCCTATGCAACGGTCCGCCGCCAGAGTACGCAGATACCAGGGCTTGCCTTGAAGCGAATATGGCCAAGCTTAGCCCGAAATGTCGCGCCGTGTTTGAGGGCAAATTGAAGTAAGTCTCGTTAGATCGAACGCGAGGCGGATAGGCGCCGCAGTCCTTCGCCGAGGCAATCCGCCTATCAGGTGAGTGCAGGTTTAGGCAAGCAGGCCATTCGCCGAGAATGCGGGGGCCTGATATCCCAATACCTGAATGCCCGGTTACCACTTTCCCAGAGCGTGGCCGAGCATCGCGAAGCAGACGATTGTCAACTTCACGGTTTGGGTCCTCCCTCGCACCGTATATCGAATAACCGCCACAGGTCGATATCCATCATGGGCCTTCGGCTGAGCAACTTTTTGAAATCGTCGCGATGACAGATGCCAGCGTGGCTAATACGATGACAAAATTCTGCAGTCTCCGGACAAGTTGTGTGAGTCACACAGCTGGGACATCTTTGTTTTTTTACGCGACATGGGTCGAAGCGTTTTTCACATTGATACCAGCAATCTGCAGGCGTCATGGGACACAAAACGTATGTCTTGGCGAATGCCTTGCATTCACTGTCACTCTTGCATTTAGTGCGGGTGACCGCTCTCGCAGACGCGCAGTGCGTGCTCCTCGACAGCATGACAACGTTGACCTTCACTCATGGGCTCCAGAAGCCCGTCGGTGCATCCGGCCTTCGCGTTGGGGCTGAATGCAACGGCAAATATGCCAACCGCAGCGGCAAAGATAATCCTTATCGTCGCTCGCATGATCCCCCACAATCTAAGCCGCCGCCCTGGGAGTCGTCACCGTCCCCCGGTTATATTAGCGGTACACGCTCCTAAACATTCCGAATGATCCGCCTGACACTTTTTCAGTCGTTCCGCCCTTGTACTGAATAAATCCTTCAAGAGGCAATTAGTTCGATCTAAATACTTCGCTTCAAATTCACAGTCTTTAAGCTTCCCTATACATGCTCCCAAGCACTGCGCTCTGGTTGGACCAGCGACTTGCGCCTCTACACTGCTCGCGCTCGCAGACACAACAGCCAACACACATCCCGACCGTGCCCAGACACGCCAACGTATGCCACTGCGTACTCTCATTTTTGCTCTACTCTGTTGGATCCCACGACAGGGACCACTTCGCCCGTCGTTGACCGCTCCCAATATTTTAGCGGGAGACAATGGCGCGCTCTTCCTGAGGAGGCCGTCAATCCGGAGACTAGCTAGCTGTATGCTTTGCCCAGCGGCAGTAAGTTTACACACCTCACGGCATGGAGCTTGCCTAGTAAGGGGCTGATGGCCGAAACGCCACGTGCAGCGAGCTGCCCGAGGCAGTTTCGGATTGCAGATTGTTAATGGGATTTTTGGAAAAGGACTTTAAAAGATGGCAAGTGTCAAACGACTATCGGCTGGCTAAGGCAATTTCCCTCGCTATCGCGCGACGGATAATAACCGTAACGGAGACGGCATCTCTCTTGGTGAGATCGAGCAATTGATCATTCATTTCGCTCGGAAGCCGCATTGCCGTGCGCGCAGTCATAGACCTGGCCGATGGCCGCCGACCATTGCCGCCGCAATGGTAACCAAGGGGAGAGGCTGGGTTCAATTCATCGGACGTCAATGATTTCACCGGGGCTAGTTTAATCAGCGTCAACCAAAAAAGAAGCAAGCTCCGGTCAGCGACGCATCACCAAGACGCCTAGAGCATGATCATTTTAGGATGAAGCGTAGCCTGCATTGACGAAGTAGTTTTTGCATTCGCTGGATTTGAAGGTTTCGAGCAATGAACCGGTGCGTTTCCAGGTAGCGTCGACGGTTCGCTCCTTGGCCTTTCGCATGAGATGTTTCAGTTTGGCGAAGACCTGTTCGATGGGGTTGAGGTCGGGGGAATAGGGCGGCAAGAA